>CAMAWU010000071.1 GCA_945862025.1 Ferrithrix thermotolerans DSM 19514
ACGGCTTTGACTGACGCGGGTAGATTCTCATTATTCCAATTCGAAATTAACTGGTCAGCATTTTTGTTGTAATAGTCAATTTCCGCCGATGGCTTGCTTAGATCGTAGTACCAGGGCAAATGTCTGGCCAGATATGGTGGCGCACTTCGCAAAGAATTTGCATTTACGTGCCCACCACCTGGTCGATGCATCGCAAAAGTTGTATCAATAGGTGCAGAATAAAAACCGTTTGATAATTTCTTTCGCCAAAATTGAGACTCCCAAGTTATGACGTCCTGCTTATGAATGTAGTGATCTGGAAGATCGTCAATTCGCAATGAGAATCCAACTTTGTCGATTTTTGGATTCATCAAAAAAGCTTCTTCAAAAACCTCAAATACATCATTCGGAGTATTTTTGTCTGGAATAACATCTGGATCGGAGATTATAAAAAAACGATCATCACCGAGTTCGGGTACAAGTCCACTTAGCCATGGTGCACGATGACCGAGATTGTAATTGTTGTAAACGACGTGATGGTTTGTGGTCCTTAAAAAATCAACTAGGGGCGGATAGGTGCTGGCGTTGTCGCAAAGCCATATCTCTGTTTGTCCGGCAGTCTCAAGCCAATTAAGCAGCTCTTTTAAGCACGTGAGGCGATCGCGCACAGTGATAATTACTGGGTATTGCTTAACCATGATTTATTTTGTTCGTAAAAACTGTGGAACCAAACTCCGGAGTTTTTGCTCTAAGCGATATGTGCGAGTTGCTTCTAAAAATTTGACCCTACTGCGGGCTTTGTCACGCTGCATTAAAATTTTGTCTACGCGAGCAGTTAATGCAACTAATTCTGCCTGAATTTGAGCCCGCTGGGCGTTTGTGACGGCGAGATCACGAGCCAGCTGTTCAATTTGATTGGCCATTGGTTTTCGTTCAAGAACGTATTGCGCAATTTTTGATTCTGTGAATTGACTGAACGCGTCGTATTTATTGCGCATTGCATTGACTTCGTTAATTACCTCTGTCAACAGAGTTTCATAGTCTTGATTTGCTATGGTCACACCCCTATTCTACTCAAGTTATTTAATGTAACTATGTTGTGTGAAGTCACCAACAATCGGGCTGAGGTAGATTCTTTAGTAGTGCAATCGCTTCAAGCAAACTCTTCGCGTATATGGCATTGGCTCGAGTATGCGTATGTTGTAATCCTGCTCGGCTCCTTAACTCAAGGACCAGTTAACAAGATCTGGGAAGGGAGCAGTCAAGTTGACGCAAGGGCGATTGAGATCACAAAATTCGCAACCTACATCCTCGTTCAGACACCAGCAATGTTTTTACTTGTTCGTCGTGGGATTTCAAAAAACTTATTAAAAGGGCCGATCGGCGTATTGCTCTTATTCGTCGGCTGGATGTTGTTGTCAACGCTTTGGGCGACATCAAGTAGCAACACTCTGTTTGAGGCCGTCACACTGGCTATGACTTGTTTTGCGGGATTGTATGTTGCAACAAGCTTTACATTAGTGCAACAACTGAATTTATTTTTCGTAGCGATGCAACCAGGTTTATTCTTCTCGTGGTATGCAGTTCGTCAAAACTGGTCATCGTCGATCCAAATTGAAGACGGAAACTGGATCGGAATTTATTTCAATCGAAATTCTCTAGCACCAACGGCAGCCTTAGGGTTGCTTTGCGCAGCCGCTCTGGTATGGATCGTTTTAGTCCGTCGTCCTAAACAGTGGATGGCTTTTACTGCTGTTTTAGTAGCCCTATTAATGTTTGATGGGTTAATGCTTTTGCGTAGTGGATCATCAACTTCGGTTGGAGCGGTCTTAGTCTTCGGCGCTGTTTGGCTTTTCTGGACTGTTGTTCGCTGGTTAAAACGACGAATAAATATTTCACCACGACAAATGCTGCGAAGCGTCTACACCGGTTTTTTGGTCTCTCTAATTTCTGTGACAACACTCGTATTTTATTTTCAGCAAAGACTGCTTGATTTAGTTGGCAAGAAAATTGATTTCAATGGGCGAGAAGTCCTGTGGCGATTTAGTTGGGATGGTTTTACTGACCGACCAATAATCGGTTGGGGTTGGATGTCGGCGTGGCGAACGCAGGGATTCTTTAATAATCGCGAATTCTGGTGGTCGCTGACAAATAGTTATTGGTCGCATAGCGCAATGATGGATGTTCTCCTTGGTGGCGGAGTAATCGGAGCAACCTTGTTAGTTGTCGTGATCGTCTGGAGTGGAGCGCAACAACTCGAACGGGTTTATTCCCAAACAGCTGGACAGTGGACATTCGCCGCAACTTGGTTTGTGATTGCGGCGTCAACGCAAGAGAGTTTTATTATCGGCAACCATTTTTTGTGGTTGTTGCTCGTTGCTTCAATGACTGGCGTTAAAGACGATGCAAGTATTGGTTTTGGCTAAATATTATTGTTCCTGCAAAAGTCTGATCATTAGTTCGCGAGAGTCGCTGGGGTTTTCTACAACGCTTGTTTGATCAATTGCTTTGACCAAAACATGTGAAATCAGTGGATGACGAGGGCGCTCGTCTGTCTCGCCATCAGCAAATAGTTCCTCGTGAATTTTTTCTCCGAATCGAAGTCCAACAACTTCAATCTTGATTGGCTTTCCACTATTTTTAACAAGTTGCTCAGCAACATCATGAATATTTACTGGCTTACCCATATCAAGAACCAACACCTCACCTGTCTGACCAATTGCACCTGCTTGAACGACCAACTGCACTGCCTCCGAAATTGTCATGAAATAACGAGTAACACCGCGGTGCGTAACAGTTACAGGTCCACCCTTAGTAATTTGATCTCGGAAAGACATCAGCACACTTCCACGCGAACCTAAAACATTGCCGAAGCGAACTGAAATATATTTGCCAGGCCCTGAATTAAACGCAAAAGCCGCGGTGAGACGCTCGGCGATTCGCTTCGAGAACCCGAGAACACTGATCGGATTAGCAGCCTTATCAGTTGAAATATTGACAAAAATTTCGACGCCAGCACGTTGAGCAGCAGTAAGCATCGTGAGTGTGCCGAGCACATTGGTTTGGTATGCCTCGTGCGGGTATCGCTCTAATAACGGTAGGTGTTTTAACGCCGCGGCGTGAAAGACGACTTGTGGTTTTCGTGTTTCAAAAATTTCGTTGATTGCTTTTTTGTCTCTCAGATCGGCGAGCACCGTCTGAGGAGTGTCAAGCAGAGCGCGACCATAAATCGAGAGCTGAACTTCGTGTAACGCACTTTCGTCACGATCAAGCATGATTAATTCGCCAGGGTTGAACTTGACCAATTGTCGACATAGTTCACTACCGATACTTCCGCCGGCTCCAGTTACAAGCACGCGGCGGTTAACAAGATATTGCGAAATCTCGTCAAGATTAATTTTGACGCGTCGTCTGCCGAGTAGGTCTTCGTCAGTCAAATCACGAATGTCTGCTGTATCAACTTCGCGGTCATCGAGACTTTGCACAACGGGGAGAATCTTCACCTCAAGTTTGGACTGACGTGCAAGTTCAACAATTTCACCGACCACTGTCGAGTCGGCAGATGGAATTGCAATCAGCAGTGTTGAAGCGCCAGTTCGCTGGGCGACTTTGGCGATTTCGTCTCGTCCACCAAGTACGGGAACACCAGAAATACGCAACCGATGAGTTTTTGAATTGTCGTCCAGGAAGGCGACTGGCAGATAAATCGAGTTCGGATTACGAAGCATTGTGTTGACGATTTGAATTCCGCCTTCACCTGCACCATAAATAATCAGTTTTGTCGAGTTATGCGCGGACGGTCTGCGCAATTGTTCGCGCACGAGTCGCCATGTGTAACGACTTGCCGTCGTAAAGAATAAGCCAAAAATTCCGCCAGCAATAATCGCACTTCGTGGAAACGCATCTACCGATGTGTCTAGAAAACGAATTCCCATAAGCACAAATGTGGTAATTAATGCCGAAAGAATCAAGCCCTTAACTTCATCAAAACTTCCATATCGCCAACGTCGACGATAAATGCCAACGATGTATCCGGTAACGGCTTGGACAACTGAAACCACCGGTAAGACCCGAATGAGAGTGCTTTGCACAACTCCACGAATATCGACTTCACCCTGAAGGTATGAACGCATCACTAGAGCAATTGCTACAGCCAATACCCACGCCAAAATATCTAAAACAAACTGAGCGACACTTGTTATCGAGTGAAAGCTTTTTGAATTACCAAATCTCTCTGCTGTTAACCAAATGCGGTTGCGCGAAGTTTGCTTTGCTTCCATGGACTTTTAGCCGACTAGGACAACACCGATAATTGTGTTTCCAGATTTCTCAACTACGGTCCACGCATATTGCAACTCAGTTGTCTCACTGTGATGCTTATTCGCCAGTAAAATAATTGGTGAGTCAATTGCCGTAGCAAGCGCTTTTGCATCTAAAGACTGGATTTGGCCAGCAAAAATAACATCGCACGACAGAATTTTTTTCAAATCTTTAACTGTTTGTTTGCCGTCTTCAAGCGACCCAATTTGGATAATCCGTAAGACAGTTGATTTTTTTATTGTGTGCACGCCTTTAATCGCCGCGGCGAGGTGCTGGAGAGAACTTGCATTGCTTTTAGTTGACAAAACTCCAAGAAATTGTTTATAGCCGACAATATTTACTAATTGCTTGGCACTTCTGATCTTCCCGTCGCTAAAGATTAATTGAAGTAAAATTAGACATCCAATAATTAGCCCGATCATCAGACCAAACAAATATGTAGATTTTTTGACCGTCGTAACTTGCTCGCCACCAAAATATTCTTGATCGAAAACAAGCTTTAGTTCGCCTGTTGTAAGTTCAATTGATTTCTGGAGCGCTTCTCGTTGTAGTTGCAACTGTTGGAGGGAAGCAGTTGAAATATTATTCGGAGAAGAAATTAATGAGTCAATTAACTTAATTGAATTTTGTAGACCCGCCTTGGTTGCATCTGCGCGAATCGTGACCAACTTAGCCGCAAAAGCATCGATTACTTTTTGGCAATTAATCGGATCAGTTTCTGTGCACGAAAATGAATACGACGAGCTTCCGAATGAAACAAATGAAAACCTATTTTTGCCTTCGCTGCCTTGTGATGAAGTAAGTGAAAAGTTTGGCTCAGATCGAACCACACTAATGTCGACTTGCCCATCAATATTCGCCAGTAGCTGCGCCTTAGTAGTGTCACTGAGTAAGTTTGAGAGTTGGTTTGCTTCGCTCGGGAATGGACGAATCAGAGATGGGTCAAGTCCGACAATTGAAAGCGGACCGGCCTCATCAAGGGGCTCAAATGCCTGTGTCTTTGTAAAATATCGTGGTGAGGTTTGCAGATCTGACTCCTGCCAAAACATGAAAGCCAGACCGATCAACATGGTGACTGGGACTATCCACCACTTTCGAGAAATAACCCGAAGTATCAAAGCAGAATCAAACGAATAACTTCTCTTGGTTTCTAGTGGAGCCACAAATATTAAGGCTATCAGTGAGATAGTTTGCGCAATATCGTTCGCACTGTGTGAGATACCGTTAAACAAGCGACTGTATTGATCGCAGTGCTTAAACAGGGAGAATTTTTAAAATGGTTACAGACTTCGAACAACTTTTCGGTTATAAAGATGTCGTCGATAGTTCTTCCAATCTTGAAAGAGTCGGTGACGAACTTTTAGTTTTATCTTGCTGGACATCGGAGTTTTGTTCGTTAATCATTCGGGCGACGCAAGCTGCAGGTTGTTTTGCACCAACTGCAGGCGACCCAGTGCCAGGACATGAAGTCTCGTTGGCACTAATCAGTCCGCGACTTTTTGAGAATATCCAAAATGATTTTGGCATGCGAATTTGGCCGCAACTACAACAGCACTGGCCGCTAATCGACTACCACGGAATCCAAGACATATTTGTGATTAAGTTTGAGGTTGGTCAACAACAAGAATTGCGACTGCATCATGATATTGCGCAAGTGTCTGCGAGTATCAAACTCAATAATGATTACGAAGGTGCAGAACTTGAGTTTCCGCGTCAGAAATTTTCAAATCGCAACCTTCGTGTTGGTCAGATGTTGGCTTGGCCAAGTTTGGTGACACATCCACATCGCAGTTCACCAATAGTTCGTGGCGTAAAGTACAGTGCAACAGTTTGGTTTGAACTACCGATTGTTAATAGTTAGCTTTTAAATAGCTCGGCGCCTGACGCGAAGTGGGCGATTTTCCGCGTTAAGACAGTGACCGTCTTTCAGGTCAAATCGCCAACCATGCAATGAGCAAGTTAGTTCGCTGCCGTTTATCTCTCCGAATATTGAGAGATCTGCTTCGCGATGTGGACATTTTCTTTGCATTACATAGTCACCGAGTTCAATTTCATCGCTCAATTCTGAATTCACACCTCGTCGTCGGGCAGCCTCACTTTCTGTGCGTCGCATTCGTTCAACCGAAAGACTTTTGAAAAAATTATATAAGTATTCGTTGAATTCTCCAGAACGCCATGCAGAAAATCGACAAGACAAGAAAAATGAGTTAGACCAATCAACAGCATGTTGGCTGACGACTTTCTCAAGCAAATCTCTGGGGATTGTAAAACTGAAACCGAATGGTTGATTAGAAAATTTTTCAACTTTGCCAGTTGGAAAGTTGACCAAAATGTCAAGGTCATCTGTTTTTATTAAACAACTGGCCCCGATTGCTTTGCACAGTGTCGGGGCTAAAGCCATCAGTGGTTCAAACCACGTTTGAATTGTTGAGGTCAAATCAGTACGACCAACAGCCCAGCGCTGTTTTTCGACAACTAACCAACCTGCCCAGTCTGTTTGATATTCGCGGAGGTACTGTTGTTTTTCTGCGAAAATTTTTTCAATATCGATGTTTTCTGGGTGAGTGATTGAAATTGTCTTAGGCGAGATGTCAATCACGGTGCCGGGGATGGCAAGGATGTCGTTGTTGCGCTGAATGTTGCTTAGCCGCTCAAGAAAATTTGTTTGGTCAGGAAAAATTGAAATTTCGTCGCCAGTTATGACATTCAAGTGGAATAAAGACTCATCAAGAAAACATGGTGGACCTGCAGATGGCACTACCGCTCTGGCATTAAGAGTCTGCACATATTTGAGGGCGCGAGCAAATTGACTTTCAACTTTTGCCTTAGCAAGACGATGCTTCGTCTCATGATCATCGTCGTAGACCATCGGATACCAAATTGCTCCGCTGTATTGCAACCAATGCAAATCAACGGGGCCGTGTTTTAGCAGTGCTTCAAGATCTCCAGTTCGACAGTCGTTTTGATTTACCAGTCGTGTTTCACCATCACTTACAACAAGTGCCGAGTCGCCACCGGGCCCATCTGTAATTGAAGTTTCAACATGGATAGCGATTTTTGTTCGTGAATCGATTTGCAACTCTTCACCGTGAACAGTTTTTAGGAAATTTTTGAATCCAAGATCGGTTAATCGGCGCTCAAGTTCATGACTTGGGAAATCAGGAAGCAAGACGACAACATCCCGACTTACATTTTCTCTTAAAAAGGCTTCGTCGAAATGGTCGCCATGAATATGCGATATATATAGGTGAGTCGGTGATTCAATTTCTGCGAGCAAATCTTTTGACAACTGATCATTTCGTGGAAAAACGAACCATGAGCCAAAAAATGCTGGGACAAACCATGGGTCGCAAAGAATTCTCGACTCTCCAGAATTGATCAGAATCCCGGCGTGTCCAAGCGAGACTGCTCGCATATTTATTTACGCAACTGGCGGATCAGTAAATTGCTGGCCA
>CAMAWU010000072.1 GCA_945862025.1 Ferrithrix thermotolerans DSM 19514
TCT
This sequence comes from Ferrithrix thermotolerans DSM 19514, assembly GCA_945862025.1. Classification (GTDB taxonomy): domain Bacteria; phylum Actinomycetota; class Acidimicrobiia; order Acidimicrobiales; family Ilumatobacteraceae; genus BACL27. The sequence goes on from CAMAWU010000072.1 coordinate 4, forward strand.
AAAAAAACTCTCCGCGAAAAATACGCAGATTACGTTTTGCCGACTGCCTGAACTCGGCGTAAGAATTGCTTAGTTCGATCATCATTTGGATTAGTAAAAATCTGCTCGGGCGAGCCTTGTTCGGCGATTTGACCTGAATCTAGAAAGCAAACTCGATCACTTATTTCACGAGCAAAGCTCATCTCGTGAGTTGCAATCAACATCGTGATGCCACTGCCTTTGAGCTCGCGAACGACGTCTAGTACTTCGCCGACAAGTTCGGGGTCGAGCGCTGAGGTTATTTCATCGAGCAACAGCACTTCTGGGTTCATCGCCAGCGCACGAACTATGGCGACTCGTTGTTGTTGACCGCCCGATAGTTGGTCTGGGTATGCGTCGAATTTTTCGTCTAAGTTGAATCGCTTAAGTAACGAATGAGCCATTGCATTCGCCTCTTGCGTTGGCTTGTTAAGTACTTCAGTTAGTGCGAGCGTAATGTTTCTGCGCACACTCATGTGCGGAAATAAATTAAAACTCTGAAACACGATGCCAATTCTGCGACGAATTGGGTCTGGGTCTCGACCAACCTGCGAGATCTCATCGTCGTCGAGAAAAATTGATCCAGCATCAACTGGCTCAAGTAAATTAACGCATCTCAATAATGTTGTTTTGCCAGAACCGCTAGAGCCGATGAACGAAACGACTTCGCCAGAGTTCACTTCAAGGTTGAGGCCAGTAAGCACTTTTCGCTCTGCGAAACTTTTGTGCACATTATCGAGCCGAAGTTTCATCTAACCCTCGTAGCAGAGGTGCGTTTGCGTTCGCGTGCGAGTAGAAAATCAGTTGTCCGTGTGAGTGGAATCGTGATCATCAAAAAGATAATTGCCGCACCGATATATGGCGTGAAGTTGGCAAATTTTGCTTTATCAATATTCGCTTGGCGCAAAATCTCAATCGGCCCGATCAAACTGACAAGAGCGACATCTTTTTGCAAACTCACTAGGTCATTCATTAGCGGCGGTACAACACGGCGAATTGCTTGTGGCAAAATTACAAAGCGCATTGTCTGCCAGTTTGACAGTCCCAAACTGCGCGAAGCCGCGCGCTGCGATTCATGCACACTGTCGATGCCGGCGCGAAAAACTTCGGCAATATACGCACCGTAAGTCAGGACTAGGGCGACCGAACCCCAAAGAAGTGGCGAATTAAATGGGCGTTCTAGGCCGACACCTGGCACACCGAAACCAATTAGATATATCCACAAAATAACTGGCACACCACGCATGATGTCGATATACCCGATCACGAAAATCCGAATCGGAAACAGCGCTGGGTTGCGCGAACTGCGGGCGATTGCCAAAACTAATGCCAAAGCGATAATTGCCGGAGTTGACCAAGCAAAAATCTTGATGTCTAATACAAATGCGTCCAACAACCTTGGAAACGAATCAATTAATCTCTCGCTATTAAAAAATGACTCTTTAACGCGATCCCAACGGGGGAGGCGCGGCACCAGAAATATAAGTAGCGAAACAACCACGACAGTGCTCAGCGCAGCGATAATGCTGCTGCGCTGGCGCTGCCGTTGTTCGAACCTCTGGCGTTGAGTTTTTGTTTCCGTGTTAATTAGTTCTTGATTAGTCGAGACTGATCACTGGCGCGTTTGTTTTATCGGCCAGCCAAGTCTTTTCAATTTCTGCCAATTTGCCCGAATCTTTAATCGTTGCAAGTGCAGTGTTTACGCAATCAACAAGTTTGTTGTCCTTATCGAACAACAATCCAAAGTTGTCAGCAGCGACGGCATCGCTTAGCGGAAACTGGCCAATAACTTTTGATCCTTCAATTTCAACAGCACTGATGTAGAACGCTGTTGGCAAGTCAACAACGATTGCGTCAATTTGTTTTGCCTCAAGTGCCGCTTTGGCTCCGGCATTGTCGTCGTAAATGAACGGTTCTTTAGTTGGCTTGATGACATTAAGAATAAAGTCAAGACTTGTCGTGCCAGATTGTGCGCCAAACTTCAGTTCTTTGAGTTCTGAAAGTTTTGTTGCACTAGCGACAGGCGAGTCAGCAAAGCTGACCACTGCTTGATTAGTCGAATAATACGGGTCGCTGAAACTTACTGTTGCTTTTCGCTCTTCGGTGATCGAATACTGCTGCAAGTTGAAGTCAAAGTTTTTTGCGCCAGGTTGAACTGCTTCGTCAAAGCCGGTACGCACCCAAACTATATTTTCGTTGGTGTAGCCAAGTTCGGTTGCAACTGCGTATGCAACTGCTGCTTCAAAACCTTCACCAGACTCTGGAGCGTCATTAACGACCCATGGCTCAAATGCTGGTGTGCCAGTGGCGATGGTCAACTTGCCTTCGCTAATTGTCGGGCAGGCTGAACTTGATTCGCTGCCACCGCAGCTCGCAAGGCCCAAAGAAGCAATGCTGCCGAGGATAATTGCCATGCGTGTGAGGCGTGATTTGGTAGTCATATTGAGGTTCCTTTCCAAAGAACGTGCGTTTATTAGAGCCAAAACTAGCACTACTTGACACTGAGACGGTTAGAGTCTTATTGTCTCACTATGGCTATCGCAGTTGATGCAAACCAAGCGGCGTTCACCGAAGTAGACACGCGTGTTTTAAATGCCACCAAGTTGGCGATTGAGAAGTGGGGAGTTTCGAGGTTCACCGTCGCCGATGTTTGTGATCTCGCTGGTGTTTCGCGAGCGACCCTCTACAGAATGTTTCCAGGCGGAAAAGAAATTTTGCTCGAATCATTGCACGTTCGTTCTTTGGATGAGTTTTTCACCACGCTGTTAGATCGCGCCGATGGCGCAAAATCGCTTGAAGATCTTCTTGTGCGTTGCATCGTCGCAGCCACAACTGAACTTCGCAATGATGAGCATTTAGCGATGATGCTTGCCACAGAGCCGGGTACGACGTTGATGCAATTCACGATCGATGGGTTGTCGCGAATTGTTCGAGTGGCATCCGCGTATCTCGCACCGTTAGTGGCAGACTTTTTGCCGAAGCGTGAGGCTGATGCATTGGTTGAAGTTTTGGCCCGTCTTGTAATCTCGTATTTCTTGACGCCTTCAGACCATTTTGATTTCACAGATAAAGCAAGCGCAGCAAAATTTTTGAACACGCATATCAATATCCACGAATTATCAAAAAAATAAAAATAGGAGAGCCATGTCAATATCAGAAAAACAAAATCAAGACATTATCGGTCGAGATCAAATCAACAATATTGAGGCGATCCTCAGTATTCCGATAACGCCGACAAATGAGATTGAGCACGCTGTAAAAAATAACGCTGACACAATTTTTACATGGGATTATTCGTTGACCCGACCACCATTGCGCAAACTATACGAGAAAGCTAAGACCAGCCAATGGAATGGCACAACCGATTTGCCATGGGACACGGTAGTCGACATCGAAAAGACTGTTGCCGCCGATCAAGCAGCAATCGGAAACGGTGTAGACCCGAACTGGTATGCCGACACAAAACTTGCTACATGGGGCGACAAAGAATGGCTTGAGTTTGGTATTCAAAGTCGCAAATGGATGCTCTCGCAATTTCTTCACGGCGAGCAGGGTGCATTGATCTGCACAGGCAAAATTGTCGAAACTGTGCCGTGGTACGACGCAAAGTTGTATGCCAGCACCCAAGTCGTAGACGAAGCACGACATGTTGAAGTGTTTGCTAGATACCTAGACGAAAAACTTGAAGGTGGATACCCAATTAATGCTCACCTTGGTTTGCTACTTGACGACATCGTTAAAGACTCACGTTGGGACTTGACATACCTCGGAATGCAGATCATGGTTGAGGGCCTCGCACTCGCAGCGTTTGGTTATTTGCACCAACTAACTGGCGAGCCGTTGCTCAAGAAACTTCTTCGTTATGTAATGAGCGACGAGGCGCGACACGTTGCGTTCGGCGTTTTGAGCCTTAAAGAGGTTTATGACGGAATGAGTGACGCAGAAATCATGGAGCGACAAGAGTTTGCCTACGAGGCAAGTATTCGTATGCGTGACCGATTCTTGCAACAAGAAGTTTGGCAATACATGGGTGTTGACCCTAAATCGGTAATTCCGTTACTAATCAACGATCCAACTCGCAAAATATTTCAGCAGATGTTGTTTGCCAAAATTGTGCCGAACTGCAAGAAGCTCGGTTTACTTGATCGCAACGATTTTTGGTTGCGTCATCGTTTCGAAGAGATGGGTGTTATCCAGTTCGAAGATTGGGAGAACACCGGTGATGAGTATCTCAAGTTCGAAATCGGTAAAGAGGTTGAAGCAGCGCAGTAATTTAGCGCGCAAATCTATACAGCCGTGAGTTCTTGACTGGCTAGCATCTAACCATGCCAAGATTCGGTCAAGTACTCACAGCAATGGTCACCCCGTTTGATAAAAACGGTGAACTTGATCTTGACGGTGTTCGTCGTCTCGCAAAGTGGTTGCAAGACAATGGCAACGACGGGCTAGTTGTTGGTGGCACTACGGGCGAAGCATCAACACTCACCGACGATGAAAAACTCTCGTTATTTAGTGCAACTGTTGAAGCAGTGACGATCCCAGTTATTGCTGGGACTGTCACGAACGACACGCGTCATTCAATACACCTAACAAAACAGGCTTCAAAACTCGGTATTTCTGGAGTGCTGGCGGTTGGTCCGTATTACAACCGTCCTTCGCAAGCGGGAATCTTGGCTCACATGACAGCAGTTTGTGGTGCGACAACTCTTCCGGTCGTTGTTTACGACATTCCGGTGCGAACTGGTCGAAAAATCTCTACGGCAACACTCGCCAAACTCGCGAACGATGTAAAAAATGTTGCCGCGTTGAAAGATGCGAGCGGCAACCCGGCTGAGACCGCGATGTTAATGACCCAAGTGCCAAAAAGTTTTGAACTTCTAAGCGGCGATGACGGTTTAACTTTGCCGCTAATGGCAATTGGTGCAGTCGGCGTGATCGGCGTCGCAACCCATTGGACAGGTGTCGATCATCAAGAAATGTTTAAGAAATGGAATGCCGGCGACATCGCGGGTGCTCGAGCAGTGAATGCGAGAATGTTAGAAAGTTTCGCATTTGAGACTGGCGACGAAAATCCAAATCCATTGCCAAGTAAAGCGATGATGAACCATCTTGGTTTATCGGTTGGTGATGCACGATTGCCAATGGGACCGCCACCAAGCGGTCTTGCCGAGCGGGCAGCAAAAGTATTTGGTAATTTGCAAGCAGCGCGTGCTGCCGCAAGGCGCTAACAGATTATTTAATGTCAAAACCAGTTCGCATCTCGTTTCTTGGCGGGCTCGGCGAAATCGGCCGTAACTGCATGGCGATTGAGCAAGATAAAAAAATCTTGCTAATCGATTGCGGCTTAATGTTTCCAAAAGCCGAGCATGGCGACGACATTGATGTAATAATTCCTGACTTCACGTGGTTACTTCAAAACAAAGAGCGAATTGTTGGATGTGTTGCAACTCATGGCCACGAAGACCATGTTGGAGCGCTGCAATATTTATTGCGCGATGCTTCTTTTCCGTTGTATGGTTCGGCACTCACACTCGGTCTGGCCCGAAATCGAATTTCTGAAGCACGGTTGACTGACAAAACAAAGTTCATCAAAGTGGATGACAACGATCGAGTCAAGATTGGTCCATTTGAAGTTGAGTTCATACCAGTAACACATTCTGTTCCGCATGCTCATGCGATCGCTTTACATACGGCACAAGGAGTGATTGTTCATTCAGGCGATTTCAAACTTGATCTGACGCCTGTTGATGCTCGTCGCACCGATCTTGCACGACTTGGTTCGCTTTCTTCAAATGAGGGTATTCGGTTGTTGATGCTTGACTCAACAAATGCCGGCGAACGCGGGCACGCGCCGAGCGAATCAGATGTTGGCGTTGTTTTGCGACAACTATTTAATGAACATCGCAGCAAGAGGATTATCACCGCAAGTTTTGCGAGTCACATTCACCGAGTTCAACAAATTGCCGATGCAGCGATTGATTCGGGCCGAGTCGTTGTGCCGCTTGGTCGGTCAATGATCAACAACATTCGTCTTGCGAGAGATCTAAAAGTATTGAAAATTGCTGAGAAGAGTTTGGTTAGTTCTGACTCACTAGGCAAATATGAAGACGAAGAAATCTGCATCATCTCAACAGGGTCACAAGGCGAAGCGATGTCGGCGCTGACTTTGTTGGCCAAGGGCGACAGTCGATATGTAAAAGTAGGCGACAACGACACGGTGGTTTTTTCAAGCCATGCGATTCCGGGCAACGAACACAATGTCAACAAAGTGATCGACGCGTTGTTGCGTCGCGGTGCCACTGTTGTACATTCGGGCATTGCCGATGTGCACGCGACGGGTCACGCACAGGCCGAAGATCTAAAAATGTATTTGAGCATCACTGAACCTGAATGGTTTATTCCGATTCACGGCGAGTATCGGCACATGGTTGCCAATACCGAGTTAGCGAAAATTATGGGCGTAGCGCCTAAGAATGTGTTGCTATGTGAAGACGGAGATGTCGTTGAACTAACCGATAACGATCTTGACTTTGATGGTCGAATACCAGCAGAGTTTGTGGTGCCGGCAAAATCGCAACGCGGTGGCAAAAATAAAGTCAATAAGGCGAACAAAAAGAAGTAGTACTCGCATCACTGCTGGCGCTCTTGCTGCGGTAGAGATTTCATATCCCCTAATGAAGTAGGCCCTATTGGTACTGTTATTCCGTGGCGAAATCGGCAAAATCAAAGTCATCAACTAAAAAGCCGACTAAAAAGACGACTCGAAAGCCAGCGAATAAGTCCGCAAAAAGAGCTTCAAAGAGTTCATCTCGTGCGACAACTCGTGCATCAGATTTGAGCACGAGGCGAGAGGCGCCTTCGCATGCTCCGCAGTTGCGCGCTTATCGCGAACACGGCCAAGACGATCGCCCGTCGCATTTTCAAGTCAAGTCACAGGGTCCTCTAATGCGTGGTGGATTGTTTGAAAATCGAGCCCACGAATTTAGTGGGCTTGGGCTAATTGCATTTGGCATCCTGCTAGTTCTTTCCGTGTACCTACGTTCGGCTGGACCATTTGGACAAGAACTTGAAACTGCGTTGTCGGCATCGTTCGGTGTGGGTCGATTCTTTTTTCCAGTTCTGAGTCTTGGTCTTGGTGTTGCCCTCGCTCGGCGCAAAGATTGGAACAACAGAATTCGAACTTCGATCGGTTGGACTTTGTTCTCAGGCGTCGTGCTAGGTCTTGTGCATATTTTTTTAAGTGACTCAGTAAATAAGACAGGTGGATGGTTCGGATACTTGTTTGGCGAGCCAATGCAGAATTCATTTTCTGATTTCGGGGCAACGGCGATGTTGTCTGTATTGCTGGTTGGGTCAATGATGCTTGTAACTGGAATGTCGGTGCCTGAGTTATGTAAGTACTTATGGAGATTAAGTACCGGAGTGCATGAGTCACCGGTTACTGAAACTGAATTTTTTGATCTAATAGGTAATTCTCAAGAGTTTGACGAAAACGATCACCAGCCAGTGCGAATTTTCGATCATGAGTTATATTCCGATAACGAAAGCGATATTGATGACGCTGACAGCGTCAATGAATCTGATGATGCTGACGGCGAAAACGAGCAGACGCTTGAGCCAAAGCGTGAACGAAAACGCCGTGAGCGAGCAGCAAAAAAACTTGAACCAGTCAAAGGTGAAGCACAAGAGATTCCACT
>CAMAWU010000073.1 GCA_945862025.1 Ferrithrix thermotolerans DSM 19514
TTGTTGCTGGCGATATGGGTCGTGGGCAGAGTCTGATTGTTTGGGCAATTGCTGAAGGGCGAGCAACCGCATCTGCAGTTGATCACTATTTAATGGGAGCCACTGATCTGCCTGTGCCAATAGTCGCTTCGGCGAAGCCGTTAATTTAACGCAATTTTTAATTGTCTAGATTCACCGTTCACCCGCAACTTGCTTCAAATCGTTTACGATAGGCGTAATGGTGAAACGAGATTTTAGATCAGTATTTGCGACAGTTGCGACGGCCGTGTTTCTCCTCGTTTCATGTGGCGTTGATGTAACTGGCACGGCAACAACTGTTGTGCCCATTGGGCCGACAGATTTTGCGACGATTCCGCCAGTGGTTTCAACATTGCCGAATACCACCACATCTTTGCCGCCAGGCGCGGTCGGAGTCGAGCAGGAATACATTGTGCAGGCTGGAGACTCTCCAAATTTGGTCGCCAATTTATTTGGGATCACGCTCACAGAATTGCTGTCTTGGAACGGATTAGTTGCGGCATCGCAGTTTCCATATGCTGGGCGCAAACTTCGCATTCCACCGTCAGCGCAAGTCGTTTCGACAAATGTCCAACAAACTGTCTCGGCAAATGTTGTCGGCAAACCAGGTTGCGGCACTCGACCGGCAGGAACCTATGAGGTCGCGCAGGGCGACTATCTACTGGGTATTACAAAGAAATTCTGTGTATCAATGGGAGCGTTGATCTCGGCGAACAGATGGTCGAGCATCGATGTGCTTCTTTATCCTGGAATGAAAATCAATATCCCAGCAGCCGGTTCTTGAGAAACTAACAAACGAAAATAGCGAACTTAGCGATTCGTGTTTCGTCGGCGCTTGGTGTGACGGGTAATCGCAAGATCAATTAATTCATCTAAAAGTTCAGGGTAACTAATTCCGGAAGCTTGCCAAAGCTTTGGGTACATCGAAATTGGGGTGAAACCAGGGATGGTGTTGATCTCGTTACATAAGAATCCGCGCCCGTTCTCTTCGTAAAAGAAATCAATACGAGCCATACCGTCGCTACGCAACAACATAAAAACTCTGAGCGCAAGTTGCTGCACCTCAAGGGTTTGTTGCGCAGTGAGTGGAGCGGGGATCAGCAATTTCGCACCATCTACGAGATATTTATCTTCGTAGTCATAGAACTCGTGGCTTGGAATAATTTCGCCAGGTATTGATGCTCGCGCAGTTTGGTTGCCAAGAATTGCAATTTCAATCTCGCGACCGCTGATCGCTTCTTCAATCAATGCCCATTCGTCGTATTCAAAGGCTTGCGAGAGTGCCGAGATAATTTCATCGCGGGTCTTGGCTTTTTTCACACCAATTGAAGATCCCATATTTGCGGGCTTGACAAATACTGGAAGTCCAAGTTCGCTGACTGCTGTTTCAACTGCAGCGCTGAGATCTTGGCCGTCACGCACCGTGACGAACTTTGGTTGTGGAATATTATTTGCGGCAAGAATCTGTTTAGCGACACTCTTGTCCATTGAGATTGCGCTACCCAGCACGCCCGCACCGATATAGGCAACGTGAGCAAGTTCTAGTAACCCTTGCACTGTGCCATCTTCTCCCATCGGTCCATGCAAAAGAGGCAGGACAACGGTTCGCGAAATATCTCCGACACTTTCTAGAACCAAATTTGCGTTTGTTGTTGCGCCTGTGGCCTCAAGTGTTTTGAAATCTTGCGTATCTGGCAACTCTGCTTTTACCCACTGACCTGATCGCGTTATGCCAATGGTCATGACTTGGTATTTGTTTGGGTCTAGTGCTCGCAACACATATGCAGCAGTCACACAACTGACATCATGCTCTGCCGACTCGCCACCAAATAACACGACAATCTGAGTTTTCGCAGCGCGATTTTGGCTATTCACTTGTCTTTACGGTACTCGCACAACAGGATTAATCAGTCTCAGTAAAATCTCGCAGTTATAATCAAAGCACTATGCGCTTGATGGCAGCAGATGTCGCGCACGCAGTGTCTGGTCAATTGAGTGGCGCCAATTCTCATTTAGAAGGTGTCTCATTTAACTCGCGATCTATTAAACCTGGGCAACTGTTTGTCCCAATAATTGACCAAAGAGATGGCCATGATTTTATTGTTGATGCACTTAGTCGTGGTGCAGGTGCATATTTGACTTCACGTGAGCCGCAGGGTCGAACTTCAATAAAAGTTGAAAATACAGTTGCCAGTCTGTTGATCTTGGGGGCTTGGGCTAGAGCAAGGCTAAATGATCAACTTAAAAACCGTGTTGTTGCGATTACAGGTTCAGTTGGTAAAACATCGACAAAAGATTTCGTTGCTAGTGCACTGGCAACAAAATTTCGTACGCATGCCAGCGAGCTTTCTTTTAACAATGATTTCGGACTGCCGACGACAATTTTAAACGCACCCGATGATGTTGAAGTGCTCGTATTAGAAATGGGGATGCGGGGCTTTGGTGAAATTGCGAGACTCTGTCAAGTTGCCCGCCCAAATATCGGAATAATTACGGCTGTTGCAAACGCTCATACTCAAAGGGTCGGATCAATTGAAGGTGTAGCGCGAGCCAAACAAGAACTAGTCGAATCATTGGCAGAGAGCGATTTCGCAATATTGAACGCCGATGATTTGAATGTGTTATCAATGCGAAAAGCAACGAAGGCAAAAGTTCTAACCTTCGGAGAAAGCAAAGCTGCAGATGTTCAGATGTCTTCGTGTCGGATAAACGAGCAAGGGTGTGCTGTGGCTGAAGTTAAGACGCCATGGGGCGAGGTTAATTTATTGATGCAGGTTCCGGGTCGACATATGGCTCGCAATGCTCTGGCAGCGATCTGTGTAGCCGGAATTCTAGAACTAAACCTAGACACTGTTGCGCAAGCAATTTCAAATTCAGCAATCTCGCCATCTCGAATGCAAATTCGAAAACTCAAAAATGGTGCCGTGGTATTAGACGACTCGTACAATGCAAATCCTGCGTCAATGCGCGCCGCTCTTGAGACACTTTTGACTCTTGATGGCACGCGCAGAGTTGCTTTTTGTGGGTTGATGGCCGAGCTAGCATCTCCTGACGAAGACCATCTGGCAATCGCAAAATATGCAGTACAAAATCAGATAGAGATAGTTGCCGTTGAAACTAATTTGTATGGTGCTAACCCGGTCACTTTTGATGCTGCCCGCGAGATGCTGGCGCAACTTTCCGCAAAAGATGTGGCACTTATTAAAGGATCAAAAGTCGCTGGACTCGTTCGGCTTTGCGACGGACTATAAAACAGTCGGGTTTGAGTTGTCGCGCTCAATTCGTTCGATGTCGCACCACCACCACAACACAACCGCCCAAAGCGAACCCAAAATTAGTAACCACTGTGAACCGTAACGATCGATAAGTGGCCCAAAAATTAAATTGCCAATGGGGACAGTTCCGCCAAAGGCCATAAACCAAAGTGCCATCACCCTTGCGCGAATTTCTGGCGTGAGACCAGAGGCAAGGACTGTTTGCATTGATGTGGTTGTAAAAAAATATGCTGCACCAAGAAAAAATACTGCGATGAACGCAAGTGGCACACTTGGGGCAAGTGCAAACGCCATCATGCTGACAGCGAAACCTGCGAAACCTTGTCGAATTAGTTTTCGATTATCAACATCTACAAATAATGTTGAGACGCTTAGACCACCTAGGCAGGCGCCCAGCCCCCATGTGGCGTAAAGCCATTGGTAGGTGCTGCTTCGTGGTGAAATACCGAAATTGAGTTCTGCAACTGCGGGGAAGAGTCCGACATATGGCAATGACAACAATGAAAATGAAGCCAAAGTCAATACAAGTCTTGATACGACAACTCTTTCGCGTGCAATTCGAAATGCAAAAGTGAATCTTCGCCATCCAGTTGTGGTGTCACGAATGATTTCAGGTACATCAACACTCAAAAGTGCAAAAATTACAAATAGATATGTGACCGCATTGATTGCAAAGAATTCAGATGTCGTGACATGCCATTGCGAAAGAACCGCAACGATAATTGGCCCGACAACTCGGGAACCGTTCACTACTGTCGAATTCAATGAAATTGCTCCTGCAAGGTCACTAGGCGGCACAAGAGATGTCAACATTGTTGACCAAGCTGGAATATTCAAAGCATTTCCGACGCCGACGCCGAGTTGAGCAAGAAATAGCATCCAGATAGGCGAGTTGTTGGCAGCGAATAGTGCGAGCAAAAGTGAGCAACAAAGTTGCACTGCCTGCATCGAAATCAAAAACTTTTTGCGATCAACTCGATCGGCGATCACACCACCTGGTATTGAAAACAACAGGATCGGCCCTAGTTGGGCGAAAATCAATAGCGCAACAAATGAAGCTCGTCCAGTTCGTGAATAGATGTAAACGGGTAAAACCACATTTTGAATCCATGTGCCGATGTTTGATGCAAACGAACCGAACCAAATTCGGCGAAAATCTCGAACATGAAGCGCCGCTCGGGCACTGCCAGTTTTGTGAGGGTTGCTTTTTCGGCTTATTGGTGTTGAAGAATCAGTTGTATCAGTCATGCGCGAACTGAGTAAACGCTAGTGCAATAATTGTTGTATGGCTGTTACTGATCGGGAAGTGGTGAAAAATTTATCTGTTACTGGGCAACTAGATGCCGACTCGTGTCGCACACGTCACGCAATTTTTTCTGAATGTCCGCACTGTGGTTCATCACTACATGCCGAGCACGCACATTTTAAATGTGGCAATTGTGGTTGGCGCGACAGTTGCTGCGACTAGATAATTCTTGCTCAGATGATTTGCTAGCCAGCTAAAACAGATAGCGGATCAACAGCCACTAATCCGAGTGCTTTTGCCGCAGCATCATTTGTAATTTGTCCGTCAACAGTATTTACTCCGAGTTTTAGAGCGCCGTCGCGTTGTGCGGCAACGCGAGTTCCGTACTTTGCAACATCAATTAGATAAGGCAGAGTTGCATTAGTTAGGGCATAAGTACTTGTGTGCGGAACTGCGCCTGGCATATTGCCAACGGCGTAGTGCAAAACACCATGTTGTTCGTACACGGGTTCTTTATGTGTTGTCTCGTGAATTGTTTCAATGCATCCACCCTGATCGACTGCAACATCAACAATGACTGCTCCGGTCTTCATTGACTTGACCATCTCTTGTGAGACCAAAACTGGCGCGCGTGCACCAGCAACTAGCACTGCACCGATTAGTAAATCAGCTTCTGCGACGCATCGTTCAATTGCACCACGATTTGAGGCGACTGTTGTAATTCGAGAGCGGATGATTTGATCGAGCAGTCGCAATCGGTCCAAGTCTTTATCTAGTAATAAAACTTCGGCTTCCATTCCGCCTGCGATCCATGCCGAGTTCCATCCAACATTTCCAGCACCGATAACGACAACTTTGGCCGGACGAACTCCTGGTGCACCGCCCATTAATACGCCTCGTCCACCGTTGGGTCGTTGTAAATAGAAAGCGCCGACTTGCGTTGCGATTCGGCCTGCAATTTCGCTCATTGGTGCTAGCAACGGCAAAGATGAATCATCTTGCTGCACTGTTTCGTAGGCAATTGAAGTCGTCTTATTTTTCAACAAAGCCTCAGCAACTTTTGGGTATGCGGCTAGATGCAAATATGTAAACAGCGTCAAGTCGTGGCGCAAAAATTGAAACTCTTGAGTGGTTGGCTCCTTGACTTTGATCACCATTTGTTGCGACCAGGCGTCTGCAGCGCTTGGCACAATTGTCGCCCCGGCTGCGACAAAGTGTGAATCTTGAATTGATGCACCAAGACCTGCGCCGGTCTCAATAAAAACTTCAATCCCCATTCGCTCAAACTCGCGAACACCATCTGGGGTAATTGCGACACGGCCTTCAGATGTTTTAGTCTCTTTAGGCACACCTAAAGTCTTAATATTTGGCTTATCCACGTATATATATGTCTACTCCAATTTAAGTTCGGATTCGGGAGTACGAAGATAAATATGTAATGATTTACAATCAATTCGTATCAAAATCGTTTCGGTAAGGGGGTGTTAGTTGAATAGTGAGCGTGGATCTGTTGAACTATCGAACGTCACCAAGCGTTATGGCGATGTCGTTGCGGTTGACTCACTTAATTTAGAAATTAAGCCTGGCGAGTTTCTGTCTTTGCTCGGGCCGAGTGGCTGTGGAAAAACAACAACGCTGCGAATGTTGGCGGGGTTTGAACAGCCAGATGAAGGTTTCGTTCGAATCAGTGGAGAATATGTGCAGGGAGTTCCGCCGTACAAGCGAGATGTCAATACTGTATTTCAGCATTACGCACTGTTTCCGCATATGAGTGTCGCAGAAAACGTCGCATATGGTTTGCGTCAAAAAGGTGTCGAGAAATCTGAAATTGCGCGCAAAGTAATTGAAGCATTGGACATGGTGCAGATGTCAAAATTGGCAGGCCGCAGGCCGCGGCAACTTTCGGGAGGTCAGCAACAGCGAGTCGCAGTTGCGCGCGCACTAGTGAATCGCCCAAGTATTTTGTTGCTTGACGAACCACTCGGCGCACTCGACCGAAAACTTCGTGAAGAAATGCAGATCGAACTGAAACTTTTACAGAGCCGGCTTGGAATTACGTTTATCTTTGTTACGCACGACCAAGAAGAAGCAATGTCGATGTCTGATCGAATTGCAATCATGCTTGATGGACATGTTGAACAACTCGGTGACCCTGAAACTGTCTACGAGCACCCGACATCGGCGTTCGTTGCCGGTTTCGTTGGCCGAAACAATTTTTGGGAGGGAACCGCAACTAATGATGGGGTGGTTGGGAGCGATGGAACTGTGTTCGTTGCTACTCGTCCAGAAGAAAATGTTCCAACAGGACAGCCAGCGCTCGCTGCGGTTCGACCTGAGTGCATCAACCTCTCGGCTGCAAAGCCGCAAGACATAAGAAATTCAGTATCAGCCAAGGTCGCGGGCGTTTCTCATTTCGGAGATGTATTGCAATATGTAATGGCTGCTGGGTCAAGAGATATTTTGGTGCAAGTGGCTCGAACCAACCCCTCAAGGTTTTCTGTCGGCGAGACAATTTGGTGCAGTTGGCCCGCCGAAGATGTCTATTTATTTTCGGCCCGCCAGAGCGATTTGGTACTTGCCACTTCGGAACACAAATAGAACTAAAGTCAGTAGTAAATTAATCCAAATCAAATCAAAAGGGAGAGTTAAATGAGCGATGAATTAAAAATGTTGGCACCAGAAGGTTTTCGCGAGAAACTTTCACGACGCGCATTTCTTCAAGGCGGAACAGCAGTTGCAGGTTTTGCTTTGATTGCAGCCGCATGTGGTGGCTCAGATAGTGCAATCGAAACATCAACTGGCGATACAGCTGGTCTTGCTTCGGGTGACTGGAGTCGAGTTATAAATCAATCAAGTGGAACTTTGGCGATGTACACATGGGGTGATTACAACGACCCAGATTTGGTTGGTGCACTTGCTGGATCAACTCTTAGTGTGACAATG
>CAMAWU010000074.1 GCA_945862025.1 Ferrithrix thermotolerans DSM 19514
CTAAACCCATATCTTGACGCGCAAGTCGTCTCGGCTGGCGATGTCGCCGCTGCCAAAACTTTGATCGCACTTGTGGCTCGCAACGGCAAACCTCAGCCAGAACTAATGGGCGTTTTGTTGCTGTGTCTGGCTCTTCGCACACCGCGTGACCGACACACATGTGTTGACCTCGAACA
Organism: Ferrithrix thermotolerans DSM 19514; assembly: GCA_945862025.1. Lineage (GTDB taxonomy): Bacteria > Actinomycetota > Acidimicrobiia > Acidimicrobiales > Ilumatobacteraceae > BACL27. The sequence continues at coordinate 177 of CAMAWU010000074.1, forward strand.
AATTGGTGACTGGTTAACAACCGAAGGTGTTGATGCGAATCTTAACTGGCCTACAGATTCTGCAAGTTGGTTGGTTGCTGCTAAAAAATGTCCGTTGATCTTTGGTCGCCCAGGCGAGCCAACGCCACTAATTGTTGACGGCACTCGCGTCTATCTCAACCGTGCGTATGCCGAAGAGGGTGCGATCGCTGCTGCACTGACGCGCGATAAAGCCCAGCATCTGCACATTATTCTTGGTGGCCCGGGCACTGGCAAAACTCGCGAAGTGGCAGTCAAGTTCATTGAGCGTTTCAAGGCGGGCGAGCGAAACATCAAAGTTGCGCTCGCAGCACCAACCGGCAAGGCAGCCGCACGAATGCGTGAAGTTTTATTGCGTCAGTGCGATGATCTAAAAAAACTTCCCGAAGGCAACGATGTTGATTGGCAAGCAGTCACAGATGCAATTGATAATGCATTTTCGGGCACAGTGCACTCACTGCTTGGGTTTGGTCCATCTCGCGAGCCGCGTTATAAATACAACTCAGAAAACTATTTGCCGTTCGACTGGGTTGTGATCGACGAAGCATCAATGTTGCCGTCATCGATGATGTATCGACTTGTTGATGCACTCAGCCCTGCAACGGCAGTGTTATTAGTTGGCGACCCTGACCAACTTGCAAGTGTTGACGCCGGTTCGGTGCTTGGCGATATCGCCAAAGTTGCCAGCCAAAAAGGTTCAATCCTTTTTTCGCAAACCAAAATCATGCGTGATCAATGGCGATTACCACAAGAGATTGATGGTCTTGCTCGTCTGTTGCGACTTGAGTCACCCGTCGGCGGTCAAGCTCTTGGCAACTCGCAACATGTTGATGCCGTGATCGAATATCTTTCAGAAAATAAATCTCTCATCTCGTGGATCAAACCCGACTCAGATTCAAAACAACTCGCAGAATTGCGCTACAAAGTAGTTGAGCATGCTCAACAGTTGCATGCGTGTGCGATCGGTGGCGACCCGCAATCGGCGATCAACAAGCGCAGTGAGTTGCAATTGTTATGTGCTCACCGCGAAGGCAAGAACAGTGTGAGCTTCTGGAATGGTTTCGTAGAGCACAAACTCGGCCCATACACCGATGCCGTTTGGTATTTTGGTCGCCCAGTAATGGTGACGCAGAACAACCGCGCGGTAGATCTTTATAACGGTGATGTTGGGATTATTGTGCCTGACGCATCGGGTGAGTCCGTTGGTGCATTTAGCGATGGCGGCACATTTCGTCTCGTACCTACAATGCGACTAGAAAATGTTGAGAGTGTTCACGCACTCACGATTCATAAAAGCCAAGGTTCAGAATATGACGAAGTTGTCGTCGTGCTACCAAACGAGTCAAGCCAAATTCTTACCCGCGAACTTTTCTATACGGCCATTACTCGCACGAAACAGAGACTGACAATAATTGGCAGCGAGGCTGTCGTTCGTAACGCTGTTTCTCAGGCAATTCGTCGTGCCTCAGGCCTCGCCAGCCGCTTATAAAGTTTTCTTTAGTTCAAATTCGGGTGCGATGTAGAGTACAGAAACTTTCGTTGTTGCAAACTCGGCGAACTTAGTGAGAGTCGCCAAGATCTCATCTAATTTTGTTGGTTCTAAATCGGCGTCCTCGAGATCGCGAATCAGAAAAATATCTGTTCCAATTGAGCAACTCAGGTCGAACTCTGCTTTCTCTGGCAGCAGCGGCTCGAGTAGTTCAATCGCTGTATTAATTGCTTCGTTATCGTCCTCATCCTGTCGGCCGTGATCAAGAAGGAACTGCAACGAAATTATTGATTCATCTTCATCTAGCGAAACTTCGGTCACAAATAGTTGCAAGCCGCGGTATTGAACTTCGTGATTACCGCTATGTTCAATTTCTTCCCAGAACTTAGTATCGGCATCTTGATACAAGCTCGGCGCACTATCACCGCTGTACTTTCCACCTCGGTTGGTGAACCAATCTATAACTGGCTGGAATTTCTCCATTCGTACCTCCTTTTGTTTGGGTTATTTGAAAATCACCTTCACTGCTCGGTCGAGACGCTCGACTAATTTCGGCGCAACTATTGACTTGCTGAACTCGGTAACCAAACTTGTGTACCACCACTTTTGTTCATCAACCCCGGCATTAAACGGCGGACTGACAAAGATTTGTTTCGCCGTCAGACCCTCTAACAGAACCAAATTCGCTGTGGTTTCGGCGTTATGAACCTTGTCTGCCAACGCAACAAGAATCGCAGCGTTCGTAACCGGCTCGGCAATCATCTCTCGAAGATGAGCGATGTACTTTTCTTTTCGTTCACGCCATGGCAGTTTCGGTTCTTCAAATGAATCGGTGCATGCAATAACTATTTTTGCAATCTCTGGGCCAGCCAATGCGCCAAGATAGAACTTGTCTTTAAGATCGGTGTCTTCGATTACGTCGTGCAATAGGGCTGCCCCTGCTTGAACTTCGGTTCCGCCATATTCGATCACCAGGGCACTAACGGCGAGCAAATGACTGATATAAGGAATGCTTGAGCCCTTGCGAACGCCGTCTTTATGCTGCTCGGCAGCTATCCCAAAAGCATCGAGATATATGGCTGTTGGCTGCCAGTTGGGCATCAGTTTCTCGGTCATTTCGGCCTCAGTTCTTATACCTATATATATAGGTCAGGGGTGTTGCGCAGTTGCCTTGCAACCCAGTCGTCTTGGTCAAGAGTCTTGAGTAGCCATGCCGCGTAATCTTCTGGCAGATTGGCAATTTTTGTGCCTTTATGTTTGCCAAAGGGCATCATCGCATTTGCGTCGATTGCCTCTGCCAACTCAATCAACTGATTGATTGAGAGCGATTTCGTCTGCGAAAAGTGCTTCAACAATGCAAAGCATGTCTCAACATCGTCAAGCGCCCGATGCGTCGGCACCTTACGAACACCGCAGACTTTTGCCAGCACGCCCAATTTGAAACTCGGCGCCGCTGGATAAATCTTACGACCCAACTCCATTGTGCAGAGTTGGGTTGCTTGGCCGCAAAATGGTGCAAACATCGGCAGATCAAACTTCGCGTTATGCGCTACGACCAGAACGTTGCTATTTCTAAATTTGTCAGCGTGTTGCACCGTTATAAAGTCGTCAAGTGTCGGCGCATCTTTGACCATTGCATCTGAGATTCCGTGAACTTTTTCGGCACCATGCTCAATCGGCATTTGTGGATTAATCAGCGATTCAACAGAGTTAATCTCGCAGAAATTTTCATCAAATTCAAGCCACGCAATCTCAACAGGTCGATACCCAGGCGCAAGGCCAGTCGTCTCAAAGTCAACAACAATGTAGTGATCAAACGTTCTGTCCTTAATAACTACCCCCAACGCCAAAATTGTATACCATCGATGACTTCTCACTAAAATCAGGTCAAGTCGGCTTTTGTCATCTGAACTGTCTTTGAACCGTGGATTTTCTGGTTGTTGCATGTTGGCAGAATTTTCACTTTGATATGCAGAACGATACTTATTTCGCACTCTGGACAAAAATATTTTTCGTTGATCCGCGGTTGAGGTTGTGACTGAGATTGTTGTTGCTGCAATTGTGTCTCCTGATTATTTTTGGTGGCTAGTGATTTACAAATTGAGCACCATAGCAGCAAATGTTGCACGGTTCGCAAATATCTCTGCTATACCTATGTGCTACAACTTCGAGTGGAGGTATTTATATGAACGAATCGTTCACGGTTGAAGAGATTGCAGAATTAATTCGCGATGAGGGTTATAAGGCGCTTGTCACAATTGACGAAGACGAAGATGCATTCATTGCATCCGCTAGTGACGGCACCGATTGGTATGTATTGATGCATGGCCTTTCACCGTTTTTTGACTCAATCTCGTTTCGTTGTTTGTTGTTTCCTGAGGGTGATCCAACTGAAGATTGCAATAAGTTCAACAACGACTATCGATATCTCAAGCTTTATCGGGTTGTTAACGAAGATGATGACGAAGACAAAGAGGATGGCAAGTTCTACGCTCGCGCAGAGATGGATTGTGACTTTGCCGGCGGTGTGTCTAAGTTGATGGTTTCGGCCACGATTCGTCGTTGGATCGCATGTTTGCCAATCGCCGAAGATGCGATCTATGGCAAGTTGTCGAGCAAGCTCGAGAGCGAGAACCAATAATGCCTGCAAAGACCAAGCAAGCTGCCAAACCCTTTAATGACCGGCTAAGCGGTACTTATTTACACCTATATATAGGTATGTCCTAGTGAATATCAAGAGATAGAGGAGATAACGATGGAAGAAATGATTGCGAAAATTATTGAGTTTCTGCGCAAGAACCCAAATAGCCGTGCCCGACTAATTTGCAAAGAGATTGGCGCCGAGAAGAAGACCGTAAATAGTTGCCTCTATTCAAATCTCGGCAAGCACTTTCTAAAACAGGGTGAAACCCCACCGCTATGGCGAAATGTTGGCGACAATACAGTCAGCGACGATACACACAACAATGAAGCACACAATATTGACGCGCCCGAGCGTAACTAGATAGTGGAGTGGCTCGAGAATCCTGACTACGCAGAACTCAACGCCACAAAAGTGCATGGGCAAAATTCACTACTTAAAGAAGTAGTTCTGGTTGAAGAGCGAAACGGTGCAGACTCTCGAACAATTTGGGCATCGTTAGCCGAAAATGGTGATCTTGTCATTTCTGGCCATGACATCGGTCCTAAAGTTGAACGCTTCTTTGGCAGTGATGAATACGAGTTTTCTCATACGGTTCCTTCCGATTATGTGTTGCCATTCCTCAAAATTCTTGGCGCAACAAAAGTGACCGATGTGTTAACCGCGCTGCGTCATTTTGGTGGCCCTCGCTATCAAGAGATCACCGACGCACTAGAGACTGCAAAGCAGTCGATGCCAATCAGATTTTGGAGTCACTCTTAATTTGTGGCGATTAGCGGATTAACCGAGAGGCCGCTGGCAACAAATAATTGGTGAAGCGCGGCGGCATGAGACAGAGATGTGTAACGACGATGCAAGGTGACGAGTTGTGAGCGAAACTCGCGGCCGTGTCCGCGATTGGCGCACGCAAAATGGGCGAGTTCATGAAGCAACGTATGTTGAGAGACTTTATTCTTTGGCACTTTGAAGCACCAGTTATCGAACACGGCGAGTCCTTCAATATTTGACGGAAGCTTTTGTCGAGAAACTCTGATCGGGTCAAGGTCTTCGTTTTCGCAAACATTGTTAAGCCAAGTCTCGGCTTCAACCACGGTGAAGTTTCGAGTTGGCATTTCAGATTCAAAACGTGTTTCGACATCGTAAGTTGCGATCTTCTCAGCGTCTTGACTTTGATTAACCACGTGAACCCGAACCTGAACCCAATGATCGCTGCCAAGACCCGAGACTGTTGCTGCCAGTACTAAAACTCATTCCGGCTGAGTGCCCCGCACCGTAAGCATCAGTGTTATTGATAAACGAAGAACCAGTGTTTGAAAGACCCGGCTCGGCAGCATACATAAACGAACTGGCACGCTCGAATCTTTCAATGAGAACTAACTCAGAACCGGGCGACTCTTTGAAAATAGTTGTGCGCTCTTTGGTTAGTTTTTTGCCTACTCCCGAAGAAAAGCCGTGCCACCAAGACGTGCGAAACCTTCTGTCGCCCGGCGGCATCATCCGCAAGGCAAGCAACTCTGCAGCCTGAAACAAAACTTCAAGTGCGTGCCGATCTCGTGCTGTGCCAAAAGCAACCATTCGAACTTCGTCAGTTTCAACATCTCTGTTCTCGCGAAAGCATGCGCACGAAACCGCTTGGGCAATCACATAAAATAGCGAACCACGCCGCACTCGATATGGGCCAAATATTGAGTGTTCAATCGCTTCGATATCGTCGCTTTGTAAGTTAACTTGCTCGTGCTGTCTGACGTCTGCATCATTGAGGTTGTACTTCTGCATCAGTCGAAAGGCGAGTGCGATCGCGGTCTCGGCTTCGGCCTGCGGGGTATTGGGGTGGTTCGCCCGCTCGAGAATCAACCGAACCTTGTCGCGAACATTGCCCGGCTCTGTCACAGCACAATTCTCACATCTAGCGCGCAGATTTCAACTGGCGTTGGATGCATAGCCGATCATTGAAAGTGCTGCGGCGGCGATTAATAATCCGATGAACTGGCTCTTGTGCAGTTTCTCGTGGTCTATGAAAATCGCCAACGCAACCGTCGACACCGGATACAAAGAAATGATTACTCCAACGAGCGAAAGCAACCCGCCATGTATTGCCAAAAGATAAAGCCCGTTGGCGGTTGTATCGAGCACGCCTGAAAGAATTGCAAACCAAATCACGGGCCGAGCAACTTTAAGTCGCCTCGCACCAAGTGACCCAATTATTGCAACGGTTGAAACACTTACAATTCGCTGACCGAGAAGTGGCCAGAGCCCAGAGTCTTGCGAAGTTTGTGCGAGGCAAACGAAGATCACTCCGAAACCGAGACCAGAAATAACGGCAAGCACGATTGCGCGCATCGGTGTCGGTAGATCGTGATGGTTAAGCGCGTCGCCGACAAGTGCAACCGCGATACATGCGAGGATCATCCCGAGATATGCGATTGATGCAGGTCGTTCGCCTTGAAGTAGGCCGACAATGACAGGGCTGCACATTCCGATTAGTGCGGCAATTGGCGCGACGACTGTCATCGAGCCAAGTGACATCGCTTGGTAAAACGCAACTAATGCGATGACTCCGCCGGCGCCTGCAAGACCGCTCCATAGCCAATCATTAAGTGGCATTACTGGCGTATTGTCAAATGCAATCAGAACAGTTAACAAAATCAGCGCGACAAATTGACCGAGAAAAGTTACAGCAGTCGATGCAGAAACTTTTGTTGCTCGGCCACCGAAGTAGTCGCCAACGCCATACAAAACCGCTGCACCCAATGCCCAAAACAAAACCACGTTATTTAGCCTAAGCCCCGA
>CAMAWU010000075.1 GCA_945862025.1 Ferrithrix thermotolerans DSM 19514
TGAAGTGACGGCCAGGCGATCTGCGGCACTCAAATGCTTCCGATGAAGGCTGCTGCCTTCCGGCTCTGACCTGATTCTCGGGCACTCGTTGCACAGGACCCGGCCGCCACCTCACTCGACGGAAACGGTTGCCTAACGATATCGCGAACTGAGTTCACGAATTCTTGGCGATGTACTCAGATAGCCTGCCAAATCCACGCAGTTAAAGCTGTTTGGGCGATTTGGAGGGGTGCGAGAGCGGCCGAATCGGCACGCTTGGAAAGCGTGTGAGGCGCAAGTCTCCGTGGGTTCGAATCCCACCCCCTCCGCCATGATCACTAATGACGATGCAATGAAATTTGCTCTTGCCGAGGCGCGCAACGCCTTGGTGCACGGCGATGTACCTGTTGGTGCTGTCGTAATTCATAACGATGTAATTATTTCTTCGCGCCACAACGAGCGCGAACTGCGCAACGACCCGACAGCGCACGCCGAAATTTTGGCTTTGCGTGACGCCGCAAATTTATTGGGACGATGGCGACTCGAAGAGTGCACACTCGTGGTGACTCTTGAACCGTGCACAATGTGTGCAGGAGCACTTGTTAATTCGCGAATTAGCAAAGTCGTATTTGGTGCGGCCGATCTTAAGGCTGGTGCGTTTGGCAGTCTCTACAACATTGCAACTGATCCACGATTAGGTCATCATCCGCAAGTTGTGCATGGCGTCTTAGCGACACAATGCGCCGAGGTGCTTACTGAATTGTTTAAAAATTTACGCGAGACAAAAACTAATTAGTGCTCGGCGGTAGCCTTGAACTTTGGAAGGGTGCCAGAGCGGACGAATGGAACGGTCTCGAACACCGTCGTGGGTTTAGGCCCACCGTGGGTTCAAATCCCACCCCTTCCGCCAATTTTTTATTGAAGGAGCTTGCGACAACGTTCTAGGTCATCGAATGAATCAATATTGACATACGGGATGTCGCACACGACCGCGTGTATCTTAAATCCGAAAATATCAGTGCCTTTGTCGATACTTTCTCCACGAATCGCATAACAGAAACCATTTCTAATATAGGTGGTCGATAATTGTTGTCTACTCTTAATCTTTCGCCCCAGATCGGTAAAAAATGAGGCTTCGCCATCTTGGTTCAATGAGAATTGTTTATCCGGGTGATAACTAACTGAAACCGGTGACAACGTAAGGGCGGCATCGTAGTCCGATTCCTCTATCGCTTCAATTGTTTGTTTAACTACAGATATTGTTCGCATAGGTGATGTTGGTTCAAGTAATGCAATAGATTCAAATTTCTCATTTTGATTCATAAATACTTGATGCACTTCACGAATCACGTCTGTTGACGAACTTGAGTCGGAACTCGCTGAACTTGATCTAAAAAACGAAACCGGAGCACCATATTTTTCGGCTTCTGAGGCGATTTCTTCATCATCTGTTGAAACATGGATGAGATCAAATAAGCCACTCTCCTGCGAAAATAAAATTGCTCTCGCTGTCAATGACAGACCATTAACAATAGCTAAGTTTTTACGTGGTACACCTTTGCTTCCCCCACGACATGGGATTACGGCTAATCTACGGGTAGACATTTAAAAAATTAACCCAGACGAAGTAATAAATTAGTTTGGCTTGATACATGTAATTGCAAACGCGGTCGGAAAAGATGTGTAATTACGAACTAGGTTTTTCGTATATTTAGATTCAAGAACCTCAAGATCTTTGAAATGGCCACTAAACCATTCTGACCATGTATCGCGTTCATGTTCGGGAATATATTGCAACGCTTGATTCCAGCAATATGCAATCGCAGTGAACGGACCTCCAGTTGTTTTTGTTTCAATAATTTTAAATCCGACAGCTTCCAAGGATTGAATCATTCCGTAAGGCGTGTATCTAAGAAAGTCGTCAGGCTCTTGATGGAGCTCTCGTAATATTGGCTCAAATACGAATAAGTGCCCGCCTGGTTTTGTTACTCGAAAAGCCTCATTGAACATCCCTGATTGATTTGCTACATGATGAACAAGATTTGGAATTAACAAAAGATCTGCGAGATTACTCTCAACTTTGAGGTCATCTGATGTGCATCGAATAGATTTACACCCAGTTTCAATAAACCGTGGATCACTAACGAGACTTTGATTGTAAGAACCACGGCTTTCTGCGCTTTTTGGTGAACAATCCAGCGAAACAAAGTTCGCTTGTTGGAAAAATGGCGCAAAAATATTCTTTCCATATAAAAGTGATCGTTCCAACAACACGACATTTTCTCCATTTGTGAAATTTTCAGAAAATAAAGCCACTTCGTCAAGGAGAAGATTGAACTGAGGAAGGTATTGGTCAGAGGTAAAGACTTTTTCTTTCAACATGGAGAGATGATTTTGTAAAGAAGTTTTCAAGAGAGTTCTACTCGCTCTGTTCAGTTGTGTCGGCTCAAAATTAATGACAATTAGAATTTAATGCACGCGGACTTAATTCTAGTCAAGCGAGTAAACCAGAATGTGTGGTGTTGCAGACCTTCTATCTATTCTCCAGACGCTATGAGTGATATGTATTTTAGCGGTGACTATTTGTTGCTGAATCCGACTTGGGATGCCGAACAGTCCCCATGGAAAGCAAAGCTGGTTCAGGATTTGTTAGAGAAACATCAAATCGTTTTCGACAAGTTGTCAGAAATTGGCTGTGGAGCAGGACAAATATTAGTGAAGTTAGCAAAAATTTATCCAGCGAAAATATTTGTCGGTTTTGATATTTCGCCACAAGCACACGAACTTGCGAAAGTTTTTGAAAGCGAAAACCTTCAGTTCAAACTTTGTGATTTTGTTAACGGTTCTGATGATAAACAAGAAGTTGTAATTTGTGCGGACGTATTTGAGCATGTGGATGATTATCTTGGTTTCTTGAGATCACTATCCAAAAAATCTAGGTACACGGTTTTTCACATTCCTTTAGATATTTCAATGATTGGTGTTTTGATCCCAGAAATTATTTTGAAAACTCGAAGGAAAGTCGGTCATCTACATTATTTTAATAGGGCAACTGCTGAAGCGACGCTTGAGACTTGCGGTTACAAAATTATTGATTCTCAAATTACAGCCGGTTGTCTCGAATTTCCAGATCAAGGTGCTCTCGGTCGTACTCTGTGGTTAATTAGAAAAGTGTGCCACTATGTAAGTCCTTCTTTTGCTGCTCTATTATTGGGTGGATTTTCGTTATTGGTACTTGCTGAAAGCACCTGAGCGGAGAATAAAGTTTTAAATGCGTTTAATATAAACCACTAGTGAGAATTTCGTTAAGTGATGTTCGCCAAGATTTAGTTTTGGCTCACGAGCAGGCGTGGTCGGCGTTGTCCGAGCCTGGCACCTGGTGGTCTGGTGCGCAGAGGCGAGAACTCGCACAGACGGCTTTGCTAGCAGTAACCGAAGGTGAACCATTGCCGCCGTGGGTTGCAGTTTCAACAATTGAAGGAAGAATTCCTGCGTCAACTGTTGCGCCAGGTGTGGCCCATGATGCCGTCTACAGAATTGCACGGCATGCAGCAACACTGACAAGAGAATGGTACGAGAGGGTCACTCAAGAGATTGATTCACTTGCATTCGTTGAACTGTGTGGCATTGTTTGCACTGTTGCAACTGTTGTCGCATTTCGTCGAGCACTAGATCTAGAAATTCCAGAGTTAGTAGCGACAAAGTCCGGTCAACCGTCGCACCACAAACCAGACAATATTGTCGATGCAACTTTAAATTGGGTACCAGTAGTTGCACCTGCCGACGAAAATGCCGCAGTGGTTCAAGCTTTCACGGCAGTGCCGCAAACGAATCGTGTGATTTGGGCGATGGCTGATGCGCAATATATCCCCGACAAAGAAATGATTGACCCACACTGGACCCGTGGAACCCTGACTCGTGTACAAATGGAACTTGTAGCGACCCGAGTTTCACAACAGCGTGAATGTTTTTATTGAACTACTTCACACGCCAGCATGCTCAGTTGGAGCGGCACCGAACAAGGAATAGAAATTGATTTGGCGAATGTGCAAACAGCGACTGGTGGTGTTTCTGTGAGTTTTGCTCAACAACTTGTTGACTTTGCGACGGCAGCAACTGAGTTTGACTTGACTGTGTTGGCGAAGTCTCGAGATCAACTAATAAGTGTGGCGGGGGTGGCAATAACTATTGATGCTGCTGCTGTAATTGCAAATTTTGAAATGATGACAAGACTCGCTGATTCGACTGGTGCCAGAATGCAAACAGAAGTTGTTGCTGATCGGCTTGTTGTTGCTCAAGCAATGGGTGTTGACAAAGTTGTTTCGCGTCGGTGATGCGATTGAATCAAAAACTAATTTGATTTATTAGCAAACCTTACCGTTTGGCGGGGCTACTAGTTCAATCAAATAATTATCAACAGCAGCAACAACGCATGTATTAACTCCGTATCCAGTGTGTTGTTCGGCTTTAACTGTTAGAAAGATTCCTTGCTCGAGTGCTTTTGCTGCATTGCGTGACGACTCGATCGGTGTTGCTGGGTCGCCTGTTGTGCCGATCACGATTACCGGTCCTGCACCTTTGCCAGTCACGACAATTTTCTTTGCTTGCGTAACTGGCCATAATGCACACGAATAGCCGTATCCGAAACCTGGGCCGAACCTTTTTGCTGCTTTTGTAAAAATTGGAATTTGTGCGTCAACTGCTTCGATGCCGATCGGGCCAGGATCATCTAGGCACGAAATTGCGATAAATGCCTCAAGTTCGTTGCCATATGTGCCATTGGGTTTGCGTTGGTAATACTCGTCGTTGAGTTCGAGTAACCCGGCGCCATCACCTTTTGCGGCATCAGCAAGTGCTGTTTCTAGTTTTGGCCAGAGTGAATCTGAATACATTGATTGTGCCAACGCGGTAAACATCACTCCCTGAGTAACTGGTGTGCGATCTGCCGCAACAACTAATGGTTGAAGGTCTATTTGTAAAAGAAGTTTGTCAAGTGCTTCGGCAGAATTTCCGTCGTTGTAAAAAGCACACGATTTACGAGCAGAACATTTAGCCAAAAACGAATCAAGTTGCATCTCAAAACCTTTTGCCTGTGCCAGACCGTGATCAAGTGAGGTCGCATTTGGATCAGATGCGCCGTCAAAAACTGCCGCGCGAACCGTGTCTGGAAACATTGTTACCCAGGTCGCACCGAGTTCTGAGCCGTACGAAAAACCAAAGTAGGTTATTTTATCTTCACCAAGAGCGCGCCTAATTGAATCCATATCTTGCGCAGTTGACCTTGTCGAAATGTAGGGCAAGATCTCACCGCTCTTTTTTACGCATTGATCGTTAAATTTCTGACTTGCGTCAACGATTGCTTGTTTTTCTTGCGGTGTATCAGGTGGAGAATCCATTCCGAAGTATTCGTCATACTGATCGATGCAATCTATTGCTGGAGTTGTATCGCCGGTGCCACGCGGATCCCATCCGATGATGTCAAACCGCTTGAGAAGTTCGTCACTGAAATAATATTGCGCATCTTTGGCAACACTCGAGCCACCGAATCCTGGGCCACCTGGATTCACCAACATCGAACCGATGCGGTTTGCTTGATCAGATGCCGGCTTTCGGGTGAGAAATAAATTGAATGATCCAATATTTGGATTGTCATAGTCATACGGAACTTCTAAACGACCACATTGGTTTTTGAGTGGCGACTGATCTGCAGCATCACCAGCGCAATCTTTCCAATTTATTTTTCCAGAAAACAACGGCGACGGTTCTGTGTTTAAAGTCGTGTCGGTTGTCGAAACTGTAGTGCTGCTAAATACCTTGCCGTCAGTTGTGTCTTTTGATGAGCCAATGATTATTCGCTCGCTACACGCTGTGCCGAGCAGACCAGCAAGCAGAATTGCAACGACCAACTTGCGTCTATTATTTAAGCGATGCATCATTTGAGACTTTATCGTATTATATTTTGTGGTGACTTCTACTAATGAAGAACTCATCGACGAGCAACGAAACACTATTTGACAGTGACGACGAAGCGAACCAAGCCGACGAGACTAGCGAGAATGCCGAGCAAACCTTTTCAGTCAGAGAATTGATCGATGAGATTAATCAAACCGTTAAAAAACGATTCGGTAGGGGAGTTTGGCTACATGGTGAGATTCAGGAACTAAGAACACCCAAACATGTGTACTTCACGCTCGTCGATCAAGACGGCGATACGAAAGCAATTTTGAGTGCATCTATTTGGCAAGGGGTATATGCGCAACTACGCACAAAACTTGCAGCGAGCGGCCTGCAGTTATCTGATGGATTGAAAGTTCGTGTTTATGGTGAACCTGATCTGTATGCAGGTAACGGCCGATTTAGTATCAAGATTACAAAAATTGATCCGAGATTTACGCTCGGCGATTTAATTGCTCAGCGCGAAGAAATTATTCGGCAATTAAAACTTAAGGGTCTTTATGACGCCAATCGCAAAGTTGAGATGTCTTTGGTTCCACTGCGGGTTGGCATCGTGACAAGTGTCGGCAGTGCAGCGCACGCCGATGTACTCAAGACTTTTAAAGACTCGCAACTTGGGTTTTCAATTTTTGTGCACGATGCTCGTGTGCAAGGCGAAGATGCGATTAAATCTGTTGTCGCTGCACTCAAAAATCTTGACGCTCGTAAAGATCTAGATGTTTTAATGCTTGTTCGGGGCGGCGGTTCAAAAAATGATCTGATGGCTTTTGACTCGGCGCAGATAGCAACAGCAATTGCCAACTGCAGTATTGCGGTGTTGACAGGTATTGGACACGAAACAGATTCGAGCGTCGCTGATGAAGTTGCCAATCAATCTCACAAAACACCGACGGCTTGTGCGACTGCTGTTGTTGAGCGAGTTAGAGAATTTGTTGACGCAACAGAAGAGGCATGGGCTGGTGTGGCCACATTTGCGATGCGCGAACTTGAGGCATCTTCAAGTCAATTAACCGAGCGAGCAAATCAAATTAGCAG
>CAMAWU010000076.1 GCA_945862025.1 Ferrithrix thermotolerans DSM 19514
GCACTGTTGCGCTACCGCTTACCGAGAATTCGGCGTGGTGCGAAAGCGGGCTTGTCACAACAAGCTGGCGGTATCGGATCTCGCGGACCTGGTGAAACAAAACTTGAAGTTGATCGTCGTCGTATTAGTGAAAGAATTAGTCGGCTTGATCGTGAGCTCGACAATCTTCAAAAGACACGGCAAGAACAACGCAAGGGTCGTGAACGCAGTGGTCTTGGCGCTGTCGCAATTGTCGGCTACACAAATGCTGGTAAGTCGGCAATCCTCAATCGTTTGACGAGCGCTGGTGTGCTTGTTGAAAACCGATTATTCGCAACTCTTGATCCGACAACCCGCAGGCTCGCACTACCTGGTGGCGAACCAGTCTTGCTTTCAGACACAGTAGGTTTCGTGCGCCGATTGCCGCACGGCCTGATTGAAGCGTTCAAAAGCACTCTCGAAGTTGCAGTATCGAGTGATTTACTTGTGCATGTTGTCGATGCTTCGGCAGTTGATCCAAATGGACAGATAATTGCCGTGCGTGAAGTTCTCGAAGAAATCGGAGCAGATAAAGTTCCCGAACTATTGGTAATTAATAAGTCTGATCTCAATCCAGACGAAGCAAAACGACTTGTTTATGAACATCGTGGTGCTGTTGGGTTTTCGGCAGTGACTGGTGACGGATTGAATGATTTGTTGCTGGCAATCGGCGATCGCATGCGCGCACTTACTACCGTTATTGAATTGTTAATTCCATATGATCGGGGCGATATCGTCGCCACAGTGCATCGAGAGGGCGAAGTTGTATCGACATCTAATGAACAAACTGCGATGCGTATACGGGCACGACTTGCAGATGCCAGTGCTGGACGTTTGAGCGAATTTATTGTTAACCAAAGCGCTAGTAAGAGCGCTAGTGGGGTAGCTCAAAAATGACTCAAGGTTTTATCCCTCCGCCATATCCATATGACCGGCTAGATAAGTTCAAACCGCTTGCCAACAAGTTTGAGGGTGGTCTTGTAGATCTCTCAATCGGTACACCTTGTGACGCGCCGACGCAAAGCATCATCGCGGCACTCTCAACATCAAATAGCGAGCGGGGCTACCCGCCAAGTATTGGCAGTGATGCGTTGCGCATTGCCGCACAAGATTGGATGCAACGCAAGTTTGAAATTTCTGTACCGACTTCGCAGATTGCAGCATGCATCGGTAGCAAAGAGTTCGTTGCGACGACGCCACAATTTATGAAACTGCGTTCGCCTGATCGTGACACGGTTCTGTTTCCTGCTGTTTCTTACCCGACTTATGAGATGGGCGCTATTTTGGCAAGTTGTCGACCAGTGGCCGTGCCGATGACACCAACTGGTGGTCTTGATCTTTCGAAGATTTCGGATGCCGATATCAAACGTTCGCTAATGATTTGGAGCAACTCACCAAATAATCCAACCGGCGCGTTAGATGATTTGAAGTCACTTGCTTCGTGGGGTCGCAAAAATAATGTTCCGGTGTTCAGTGACGAGTGCTATGTCGAGTTCACTTGGGCCCGTCAGCCTGAATCTATATTGCAATACAGCCTTGAAGGCGTTGTGGCGTTGCATTCACTTTCGAAGCGGTCAAATTTGGCAGGGTTACGTGTGGGTTTTTACGCAGGTGATAAAGACATCGTGAATTATCTGAAAGAAGTTCGTAAGCATGTTGGCATGCTTGTGCCTGGTCCAGCGCAAGCAGCAGCAGTTGTTGCGTTGAGTGATGACGACCATGTTGTTCAGCAGCGCGGGGTGTATTTACGTCGCCTTGAGACACTTGCAACTGTGTTGTCAAAATGGTCAGGATTCGATATTGATCTACCAAGTGGAGGTTTCTATTTGTGGTTTGATGCAAAAGACGGCTGGGCGTTTGCTGAGCGTTTGGCGAGAGAAGGCGGGGCGCTTGTCAGCCCTGGTGACTTCTATGGTGCTGGTGGTTCAAATAATGTACGAGTGGCTGTTGTGCAACCCGATGACAAGATCGAACTAGTCGCCAACCGATTAGGTCCAAACAAGTGAACTCATTCATTCGCTCTGCCGGAAGGTATGGACTTGCAGCATTTATCTTTGCTTTGATGTTTTTGGTAATTGATACATTGCTGGTACCACGAATTTATGGCGTAGGTCGAATAGCCGCTTACGCTCAAAGCGATTATTGGAGTGAAGAATTCGTCAAAGAGTCAACGACGGTTACCGACGGGGAAATTATCCGTCAGACATCGGTAGGAGATGCATCAATTATGACTGACTTTGACGGTCGCTTTATCAACGTTGAGGGTGGTATACGCCGCACAGAGCCGGTGCCGGTTAATGCGACTCGGCGTATCGTTGTGTTTGGCGGTTCAACAACATTCTGTGCGGAGGTGCCCGATTCCTTGACGTGGCCGTCACAGCTCGCACAACGAGTATTAGAACGTGAAACACAAGTCATTAATGCGGGCCTCTCGGGAGCAGAATTCGCTAACCGAGTAGAAGCACTCGCGGGACTAAATCTAACACGTTCAGGCGATGTCGCAATTTTCTATGTCGGCGTCAATGATGCGGTTCTTGGTTATCAAGTAAATCGGGTCGTAGGGCCTCTCGCACGTTGGCCCCGTCTGCGTCGCTTGATCGAAGTGACAATGAGTTGGAGCAGATCAGGTCGCATTGCGTTAGACCGTTCACAACAACTTTCGTTTGACATCACAGCAACTTCAACGGAAGCAGTTGATCGGTTTAGAAATTCGTTGGCTCGTGCGGAGGAGGTTGCGCTAGCGAAGAATGTTCGGCTCCTTGTAGTTCTTCAGCCCAGCCGGTTGATAGAGACCCCACATATCTGGGGAACCGTGAATGAGAGTGTTGATGAGTCGTACATCGCATCGTTCAAAGATTTCTACCGTCTTTTAATCGATAGCCCCGATTTTCACGATCATTTTATAGACGGCACACGAATTTTTGATTCGCTTAATGAATCCCCTTACTTGGATATCGTGCACGTTCAGGAAGATGGAAATGAGGCGATTGCAAGTTTTATGTACGCCGAACTTGAGAGCCGTGGCTGGCTTGATTAGCGAAAAAGTAGTATTCATTATGATCAAAAATAAATTATCTTTATTGCTGTTCGTCGCATCAATAGCGCTGCTGTCGGGCTGCGGTTTTAGCGTTGGCGAAAACAACACTTGGGATGTCACCCAGCCAATCGAGACAGGCGTGACAGTTGAAGCCACAGGTTCAGTAAAAGTCACGCCAGATGGTGTGCAATTCAACTTCTCGGTTTTTGCAGTTGAGTCCACATCAAGAAGTGCATCGCAACGGGCAGGTGTCTTAGCTAGTCAAGCCCGCGAGTCGCTTGATAACTCTGGTGTCGACAGCAAAGATATTTCTACACAAAATGTCAGCGTCTACCCAGAGTATTCATATTCTCAAGAGGGAGCGCAAAAATTGACTGGCTTTCGCGCCTCACAATCTTTTGCAGTAACAATGCGTGAGACCAAGAACGCTGGTGAAGTAGTTGACGAAGTTGTAAGAGCGGTTGGCACTGACCTAACGATTGACACGCTTGCACCAATTTTGCTTGATACCAAAGATGCGGCAGATCAAGCCCGAGAAAACGCAATCAAGTTAGCTAAGAAAAAAGCCGAAGATTACGCCAAATTATTGAATGTAAAACTAGGTCCGGTTATTTCGGTTCGAGAGTTCGCAACATCGAACGTAGTTCCGCAACCTTGGTTGCGTGCTGATGTGTCTGCGGGTGAGGCTGCAAAGACAGTTGTAGATCTCGGCACTCAAGAAGTTTCAATAACTATTGAAGCGCGTTGGGCATTAAGCAATGGCAATTAGCTGACTTTTGCCAGATTAGTTTTTAGTTAATTTAATTCAGTTCAATTCAAGTCGAGTTGCATTACTGTGTGGTGCAAGCCCAAAAAAATTATGTCGCGAATTTTCGACCAGCCTTTTGAGGCGTACCAAAGTTCTTGGTGTTCGGTATAGAGATATATTTTTGGATAGCCAAGTTTTCGTGCTCGATTAATTACATGTTCAACTAGAGCAGAACCAACGCCAAATTTTCGAGCATCAGGCGTTACAAAAACCGCTGCAAGCCACGGTCCAGGCTCCGGCGCATCTGGTAGTTCATCGTCATCAACGAGAGTTGCTACGCCAAGAAGATTGTCTCGACTGTCAATCGCTGCAAATACCTCGATTAACTTTTCAGGCTCGCTGGATGCAAGCGCATATTGATCTAAATATGTCTGCACGGTGTCTTTCGGAAAATCGTGCTTCCATGCTTCGAATGACCACTCGGCGGCGGTTTGCCAATGATGTGGGTGTTCGGCAAGAGATGAAACTTTGAATGAATTCACTGATTTATTCTAAGGTTCAAGCCATGAGTGCTGTGTCAAGTCATGTGGGGATAAGCGCCGACTATTTAACAAAAGCACTCGCGAAGATTTCGGGTGGTGTAAATCTCACGATTGATTCAGTGAAATCAATTGGCACAGGTCAGATGGCAGAAAGTTACCGAGTCATATTCAATGAACCACTTGCTAGCGGCGCTGCGAGCGTGGTAGTGAAGGTGCCTTCGCAAAATGAAAATAGTCGCGGCGCATCGCGCGCGACGCGTTGTTATGAACTTGAAACTAATTTCTATGCGAACCTGCGCGAGCACGTAAAAGTCGCCGCACCTGACTGTTTGCATGTTTGGTATGACGCAACTTCTGACGACTTTGTGTTGGTGCTTGAAGATATTGTCGGGGCGACGCAAGGTGATCAGATTTCAGGTGCAACGATGCAACAAGCCGAAGCGGCAATCGATGAATTAGTGAAGTTGCATTCTCCACTTTGGGGATCAGAAAAACTGAATGAGTTCAATTGGTTGCCGAAGCACTCGGTCACTAGTGCGGCCGGAACGAGTCGGCTTTTGCGGGCAATGTTTCCGGGTTTTGCTGAGCGATTCGCAAACACGGTAAGTGCCGAAATTATTTCGCTTGGCGCCCGACTGGTTGAGAAATATGACCGCTATACCGCAGCCTTCCCCGAAGTTCTGACTGTTGCTCATCGCGATTTTCGGTTGGATAATTTATTGTTCACTGAAAACCAAAAACATTTTGATATCAAAGTTGTCGACTGGCAGACTGTTGGCGCAATGCCAGGGGCGTGCGATTTGGGTTACTTCATTGGCGCAAGTTTTAGTGTTGATGATCGTCGTGACAATGAACAGACTCTTGTGCGTCGATACTGCGAAGGGCTTCAAGCAGAAAACATCGGTGTCGATTACCAAGACATATGGGAGCAATACCGTCTGCTTGGTACTTCGGGTTACATCATGGCTATTGTCGCTTCAATGCTTGTAAAACAAACTGAACGAGGTGATGCGATGTTCGCGGTGATGGCAAATCGCCATGGGCAGCAAATGATTGACCTTGAAACCGAAAAACTTTTCGCCTAGAAGGATGAGTAAATAGAGATGGCCAAATTCACGGCACTTGATGAGCGTTTTGCACATCAGATACCTGAACCGTTTCCAAATGTGCTTCACTTTCACCCAGATTGGCGCGAGAGTTTGTTTTTCATCATGCACGAGCGCGAAAGGCCTGGTGATGTACTGATCTTGACGCTCGCACACTTTCCATCCCGTGAAGAAATGGATTCGCTACAACTTGGTCGCGTTGGAGATTTGCCGATTATGGCTCGTCATGTGCGAAAGGTTGACGGCGATCAAGACGATTTTCGCGTCGGGCCGATCACGATTGATGTTGTTGAACCGCTGAAGAAGATTCACTTGGTGGCTACAGCCAGCGAAGCAACACCTGTAAGTTTCGATGTGACTTTCACAGCGCGAACTGCGCCCTATCAACTTCGTCGCGGCACGATGAAAGCCAAGCACGAAATAATTTGGGATCAGTCGCATATGTTCCAGAGTGGCATCTATAACGGTTCGTACACGCACAACGGCAAGACAACTCAAATAGATAATTGGTGGGGGCAACGCGATCATTCGTGGGGAGTGCGCTCACATGCGCGTTGCCCGTTGTGGATGTGGATGCCGATTCAACTCGAAGAAGGCATGCTCAGCGTCTGGCATTGGGAGTATCCAAACGGTGCGCGGGTCTATACAGACGGTTGTTTTGCGCCCGCCGATGGCAGCGAGCCAATACCGGTTATAGATTTTCAACACGATCTGCACTGGCTAGATGCCGCTGGCCGACCAGTTTCATACGAGAAATTTGGTGACGAGGTTGTTGGATTAGCGGGCACTGTTGTTTTCACATTACAAGGCGGCCGAAAAATTAGTGTTGAAGCGAATGGTCGCTGGGCTCAGCGGTACAGCCAAATTGCCAATCGTGCCAACAATGTTCTCGGTGGCGGATTAAGTGAGATGCAGGTTAAGACGTCAGATGGCGTATCTGGTACAGCGATTTTCGAGATCACTGGTCAATTTCATCACAAATATTTTCCAATTGCCCGTGGTGCTAACTTTCCACCAGATGGCCTTTAACTAAATGAGCTCTGAAGAATTTAAATCTAAACCAGCATCGGCGATAACGCGAGGCAAAAATTCACATCCAACAGATCGTCAATTTGATCCGCAAGATTTAGAGCGCGTGCGACGCGGTTTCATCGCCGCCCGAACCGAGCCAGAAATAGTTGACGATCGAGGCAGAACTGTTGTCGACACGGTTGCTTACGATTTTTTGCGTGACAACAGAGAGCAACCCGACACGGT
>CAMAWU010000077.1 GCA_945862025.1 Ferrithrix thermotolerans DSM 19514
GCCGTTAGCGGCAAGACTGTTTCTGTGCACTACGTCGGTGTGGCATGGAGTACCGGAAAACAATTTGATGCATCATGGGATCGCAATGAACCATTTGATTTTGGTTTGGGTGCTGGTCAAGTTATTTCAGGCTGGGATAAAGGCGTTGCTGGCATGAAAGTCGGCGGACGCCGCAAACTTACAATCCCGCCAGATATGGGTTATGGCAGTCAGGGAGCAGGCGGAGTAATCAAGGGCGGCGAAACACTTGTGTTCGTCGTTGATTTACTAAACGTCTTTTAGTCAGCCGAGACTTGTTTTTTGCGGTAGTGGTTTCGACAAAGTAATTCGTAACGCACAACATCACCAAACAACGGTGCAATCGTATTTTTATCGGTGTCACCAACCATCACGGTTTCGCCTTCAAGTACAACTTTGTCGTTAACCAAACGCGCGTTATTCGTTGCTCTTGCGCCGCACCAACAACGAGCCTCAACCTGCATTTCAATTCGTTGATCGGCAATTTCGAGTAATCGCCTTGTGCCGTCAAATAGCAAACCCTTAAAGTCAGTGATCAAGCCAAATGCATAAACATCAACATGAAGCTCGTCAACAATTAATGCGAGTTGATCGCATTGCTCAACTGTGCAGAATTGAGCCTCGTCGCAAACAATAAATTGCAGTGGCATTCGTGACACGGCCAAGTCAAACAAATTAATCTCTGGAGCCATCTCAATTGCTGGTGTCGACACACCAAGTCGACTTGTTACTTGACCACCATCTCGATCAAGTTTTGTAAGAAGTAATCCGGCCAGGCCCCGACTAGTTAAATTGTGATTTATTTGCAACGCCAGCGTGCTTTTGCCCGAACCCATTGTCCCGTAGTTGAACCGTAACGTTGCCATCTCAGGTCAAAACAATACTCTGTTGTTGCTGATACTAAAAAAGCGAATTGGTGAATTAACGTGATTATTAATGACTTCTGAAGAACTTGCGAAATTTATTGATCACACACAACTCGCACCCGAAGCAACCTCACTCGACATCGTCAAGCTTTGCGACGAAGCTCGCAAGTTCAATGTTGCAGCAGTTTGTTTTTCGCCATCGTTTTTACCGTTGCCTGCGGGCTTTATCACTTCAGATATTGAGATTGCATGCGTCGTTGGGTTTCCCTCTGGCGCACATACAGCCAGCGTGAAAGCATTTGAGGCGAGATACGCCACACAAAATGGCGCCACAGAAATTGACATGGTCGTGAATTTGGGTTATGTGTTTTCGGCAAATTGGCTAGAACTTGGCGATGAGATTGCTCAAGTTCGTGCTGCGATACCCACAACAACTTGTCTCAAGGTAATTATTGAATCGGCTGCGCTAACTAATGCGCAGATTGTTGCGACGTGCCGAGTGGCCGTTGCAAATGGTGCAAATTTTGTTAAGACCTCAACTGGGTTTCATAAATCTGGTGGCGCAACCGTTGAGGCAGTCAAGCTAATGCGCACAACTGTTGGGGATGCGATTGGTGTTAAAGCAAGCGGTGGAATCCGTACACGCGAAACGGCGCTAAAAATGATTAGTGCTGGCGCTACTCGTCTCGGAACGTCGGCAACTCAAACGATCCTCGCCGAATAGTTTTTAGTTTGCGAAACCACGCATTGGCAACGAAGTGCGTTGAAGCCAATTATCACTCGGATAGTTAGTCGTGCCGTCGATTGCATGAAGTGTGTAGGCATGTCGCGGTTTGTCACTTGTATTTGGACCCGAGCGATGAGGCAAAGTTCCGTTAAGTAAAATAAGAGTGCCCCGCGCTGCCTCTAGTGGTACAAGACCTTCAGTAGGGTATGGAGTCGAATCAAAAACTTCGTTGTATGTCGACTTTCGATCTTCAGTTAGTCGGTTGCGATATTTGACTGGCAGACGATGTCCACCAGGAAGTGCCCACATGCAACCGTTCTGTGTTGTCGCGTCGTCAATTGCAAACCAAAAGCCGATTACTGATTGTGGGTCAGTCCACAGATACGTGTGATCAACATGGCTAGTGACTTCGCCACCGATGCGCGGTTGTTTGAAAATATACATTGATTGCAATAATTTTTCTTGCTTCATGCCGATTGCGTGAGCAACTGCAGCAAGGCGACTTGAATGACTGAACTCATCGAATACCGAGTCAAGATCGTGCATCGCGTGACCAAGTTTGTTGAGACATAAGTGTGCATCTTGACGAAGTTCGCCACGCTCATTGAATGCATCTTTTTCGAAGAAGCAACGAATCTTGTCGCCACTTGTTAAAAAGTAATCATCTGAGGCATGAACTGCAGTGCCGTCAGCAGTGAACACAGTTGCTTGTTCTGGGGATGGGCAATACTTTTCTGCAAGAACCATGGCTTGATCGCGAAGATTTAAGCAGGCCTGTTCATCAACAAAGTTTGGCAGAACCAAATAACCATTTTGATCAAAGAATTCTGTTTGTTTCGCTGTTAAGCCTTCTTGGGTCTTCACGTTGTTGAATCGCCTGGGTTTACAAATACAGACTCTTCAGGAAACGCGACCGGCAGCATTTCACTGAGTTTTCGTGGCACGCCGTTGACTTCTAGCAACATGTTTGCACCACCATGCTCCCACAACAACTGTCGACATCGTCCGCATGGTGTGACTGGCTCGCCGTTACCGACTGTGCATACTGCGACGAGTCTTCCGCCACCCGATTTGATTAATTCGCTGACCAAACCACATTCAGCACAAAGGGTTAATCCATAAGAAGCATTTTCAACATTGCAACCAGTGATTATTCTTCCATCGTCAACAAGTGCAGCCGCACCAACATTAAATTTCGAATAGGGCACGTAAGCATTTTTTGCAACTGCTAATGCGCTTGTTCGCAAAAGCTCCCAGTTAATTTGAGTTTCCATATCTAAACCACAGTAGTGCGAATTAATCGTTTAGTTATTGCTGACGCTCGCCAGCACTTGTTTGCCGAGTGCTTTGACCACACTTACTACTGCGTTGTGATCAATTGTTAAACATTTGCGATCTCGCACAACTGTCTTGCCATCAACTACGACATGGAGTACATCAGCACGAGTAACTGATGTCGCAATAGTCGTATGTGGATTGAAGTTGGGTGTCAGCGAAGGCGAATCTGCATCAAGCACAATCAAGTCTGCTCGCTTACCGACTTCAAGAGAGCCGATCAAATGGTCTAATTGCAACGCCCGTGCACCATTAATTGTTGCCATCCGCACGATGTCAAGTGCTGGCAATACAGCAGCATTTTTAGCAATAGTTTTTTGCATATAACCAGCCAGACGAATTGCAATCCAAAGGTCAAGGTCGTTGCCTGACGCTGGGCCATCGGTGCCAAGTGCAATATTTACACCGGCGCGTTGCAAATCTAAAATTCGAGCAACGCCGCTTGCGAGTTTGTAATTTGATGCAGGGCAGTGCACGACCGTTGCCGAGTTGCTGGCGATGAGAGCGATGTCGTCATCGTTTAGATGCACTCCGTGCGCGAGAACGCTTCGACGCAACAAATTTGTATCCGCAAGAACTTGAATTGGTGTTCGACCACCATGACGCTTCGCAACCAGTTGCATTTCGCCAACAGTTTCAGCCGCGTGCACATGAATGCGCGCCTCATATTTTGCTGCCAATGCGGCGAGAGTGTGCAAGTGATCTTCGCCGAGTAAATATGTGCTGTGCGGAGCAACCCAACCAGTTGAGCCAAGTTCGTCACGCGGGACTTCAAGCCATTTTGTCGCCCATGCAAGACGCTCATCAAATGGCAGCGGCTCTGGACCATCAGATTCTAAAAAGTTTGGACCAGTTTGAATTCGCATGCCACTGGATTTAGCAACTTCTAGTGCCGCGTCCGGCAAATAATACATGTCAAGCGAAGTCGTAATGCCACCGAGTAAAGATTCAAGTGCTGCAAGTTCTGTGCCTGCATGAACTGCGTTGTAATTCAGAACTTTAATCTCGGCAGGCATTAGACGAGCAAGAAAATCTTCGAGACTCATATCGTCGCCAAGTCCACGGAAGAGCGTCATGCCGAGATGAGCGTGAGTATTAATTAAACCTGGCATCACGATCGCCCCGCGAGCATCAATAACTTCGGTGGCTGTATGACTTATCTTTCCGCTCGCAATTTCTCGAATTGCACCGTCTGCGCCTACAACTAACGAGCCCTCATCAATCACTGAGCCTTGTGTGTCGACAGTGACTATTTGTGCGTTGATAATTGCAATTCGGTCTTGATTTGTGTTTTGGCCGCTCATAATTTTTGGCTTTCAATATCAATTTGTTTGAGGATGTTTGCTAGCAAACTGCCAACTCGAGTCGCTGATGATTTTCCTATTGCTAGTACTTCTTCGCCAGATAATTTTTCACCAGAGATCCCGGCTGCAAGATTTGTTGCAAGTGACAGAGCAAGAACTTCCATGCCCATATGCCGAGCAGCGATCGTCTCCATCACAGTTGACATTCCGACAAGATCGGCGCCCCAAACTCGAGCCGCGCGAATTTCTGCAGGTGTCTCAAAGTGTGGACCGTGGAATCCCATGTAGACACCCTCGGGCAAAGTCGAGTCAACTTGGTGTGCAATTTTGCGTAATCGCAAACTATATGCATCAGTCAGATCAATAAATCTTCCATGCAATGGTGCTGGCGCATCGGCGCCTGTCAATGGCGAGAAACCTGTCAGATTGATGTGGTCTGAAATTAGAGCAGTTGCGCCAACGCCCCAGTCGGTGCGCAAACATCCGGCAGCGTTAGTCAACACGATTGTCTTGCAACCAGCAAACGCTGCAGTTCGCACTGCGTGCACTACCGAATTAACTCCGTGACCTTCATAAAGATGTGTTCGACCAGTGAGCAATAACACTTTAGATTTACCGACCAAAACACTTTTCAAAGATCCGCCATGGCCAATGGCCGATGGCTTTGTGAAACCAGGAATCTCGGTTACAGAAATTTCATTCGTTGCTTCAAGTACAGATGTTGCGTGTGCCCAACCAGAACCTAAAACGGCAAGAATGTCGTGTTTCGAACCGAACTTATCAACAACAAATTCGGCAGCAACTTTGGCTAATTCATAAGGATTAGTTTCAGTCGCAGAATTCATGGCTAAAGGCTATGCCGATCTATTGACTTTGACTTATTTTAGAGAGCCTTCAAGTTCGTACAACACAATGGTGCTTGATTTTGCTACCCATAAACCAGCGCCAGCCTGCTTAAAATATTTTGCAAGTTCGTTACGGTACCAAATACCTGTTCGCGAATAAATCTCAAAATCAGTTACATCCCGATCAACATTATTTCGTAAGTCGTTTTTTGTTGGTACTTCAAAAAATAAAATATGCTTCGTTGCCTTCGCCAAATTCTTAATCGCTGACCTAGCAGCCTGATCGTCAAGGTACTGCAACACACTTTGACAAATAACGAGATCGAATTTTCTGTTCGGCGCCCAACATCTGATATCGCGAAGTTCATGACCATACTTTTTGCATGCGTGTTCGCTGACGTCTACTGAAACCACTTTTGTGCGTTGGTGGTTATTGCGGTACCAGTCACTCCAATATCCGACGCCAGCGCCAACATCTAAGACTGAGCGCACTTGAATATCCCACCAACTACAAAATTGATGCACACCATAGGCGAGAGTTTCAATCTTGCGACGCGAGTGCATGGGCGTCGTTGAGTAGAAACGTTTAAAAAAACTCGCGTCAAATTTCGTTCTAGGCACCTGTGTTGTGTATCAGGTTTATGAGTAGCCTTGCCACACGAGAAATAACCCAAGTAGAAATGAGGCAATATGTCGGTGTATGACACGAAAATCGCTGGTCTAAATGGCGAGAATGATCTTCTGAATTCAATTAAAGGCGCAGTAACGCTCGTGGTCAACGTCGCATCCAAGTGCGGTTTGACTCCGCAATATACAGCTCTTGAGGCGTTGCAAAAAGAATTTGCGGCACAAGGTTTCAACGTGTTGGGTGTGCCGTGCAACCAGTTTGGCGCTCAAGAACCAGGCTCGGCGAGCGAGATCGAGACTTTTTGTTCGACACAATATGGCGTTACTTTTCCAATGTCCGAAAAAGTTGAAGTTAATGGCGCAGGCCGTCATGCTTTGTACCAAGCGCTTACGCAAGTCGCAGACGACGAAGGACACTCGGGCGACATTCGTTGGAACTTCGAAAAGTTTTTAGTGAGTCGAGATGGTGTAATTGTTTCTAGGTTTAAGCCGCAGACAACACCCGATTCAGCAGAAGTTGTGGCAGCAATCAAAGATCAGCTCGCCAAATAAGTATGGCAAAAGTTACTGTCGCTGCATTGCAGATGTCGATGTCGACTGAAGTTACTGCAAATATTGCAACTGCCGAACGACTTGTGCGAAGTGCAGCAAAGCAGGGCGCACAAATTATTTTGATCCCAGAACTATTTGAGGGTCATTATTTTTGCAAAGATCAGACGACGCAAGACCTAAATCGTGCGATTGAAATGTCTTCGCACCCGACGGTGGCACACTTTGCCAAAGTTGCAAAAGAACTCAGCGTTGTTTTGCCGATTAGCGTTTATGAGCGGGCTAACAACTCGTTATTTAATTCGGTGGCGATAGTTGATGCAGATGGCAAAGTGCTTGGCACATATCGCAAGAGTCATATTCCAGATGGGCCGGGATATAACGAGAAGTTTTATTTCAGTCCTGGTGACACGGG
>CAMAWU010000078.1 GCA_945862025.1 Ferrithrix thermotolerans DSM 19514
GCGTGGTTGTGGGTGGGATTAACGGTAAGAATATAAGTCATGAATATCATCGTGTGCGTAAAACAAATTCCAGATCCAGCCAGTCCAGGGGCGTTAGACGCTTCGACACATGCATTAAAGCGTGAAGGTAAATTAATTCTTGATGAGTCTGATGCTTATGGCGTCGAGATGGCTTTGCAACTTGTTGCAACTGCTGGTGGTGGAGAAGTAAACATCATTTCGATGGCACCAAATGGTGAAACATCCGGAATGCGAACTGCATTGGCGATGGGTGCAGCAAAAGGATTGCTTGTTAGTGACCCAGCACTCGCTGGTTCAGATGCACTCACAACGGCAAAAGTTTTGGCCGCTTCAGTAACCAAACTTGGTGGTGCAGATTTGATTATCACCGGCACCGAATCTTCTGATGGTTATACCGGCACTGTGCCAGAGCAAATTGCCGAAGTGCTCGGTTTGCCTTCTGTTACTTTTGCTAAAAAAGTAAAAATTGAAGGTTCGGTTTTGAAAGTTGATCGTCAAAGCGAATCTGGTTACGACGAAGTTGAGTGCACACTGCCAGCAGTTATCAGTGTGACCGCTGGAGTTGTTGAGCCGAGGTATCCAAGTTTCAAAGGAATCATGGATGCCAAAAAGAAGCCGCTCGATGTAGCTACTGCTTCTGATCTCGCTGTCACGCCAACTGGTTGGGCGGCCGCTGGTCAGAAAATTGTCAATGTTACGCAAGCAGAAGCACGCAAAGCCGGAGAAGTAATTGAAGATGACGGCGAAGCGTTCGGCAAGATTGTTGCGTTCCTTGAAAATTTAAAGTTGATCTGAAATAAATCCCCAAGTAGAAGGCAAAAACTATGACAATTAATAACATCTGGGTGTTTGCACAAGGCGCCAACGGTGTTGCAACAACTGGCACACTCGAACTTCTAACCAAGGCAAGATCACTTTCAAGCAAGGTCACCGCATTTGTTGGTGGCGATGCAAGTGGGTTCGCGGCGTCACTTGGTGAGCACGGAGCAACAAAGGTTTACGCAACGGGAGATCTCGCAGGCAAGTTGCCAGGTGTCGCGCTTTCTGCTGCAATGAAAGTGATAATTGACGGCGGAGATTCACCAGATGTAATTATGTTCCCGCAAAATTATGAGGGTCGCGACACGATGGCTCGGTTATCGGTCAAATTGAACCGCACAGTGCTAACAAACAATATTGATCTTGCTGATTCAACCGATGGTGTTGTGGCGACGACTCCAGTTTTCGGAGGCAACATCTTGGTCGCAACTGCATTCAGCGGACCTGGACCACACCTAGTTTCTTTCCGCCCAAAAAGTTTTGTCGCAGAGTCGGCATCGGGCGGTGCGCCTGAAATAGTTGCCGTGGTCGTTCCCGAATTGGGTACGCAAGGCGGAGCACGCGTTGTCGCGACACATGCCGAACAAACAACAGGACCAAAACTTGACGAAGCAGCAATAGTTGTTTCAGGTGGTCGAGGTCTCGGCGAAGCCGCAAACTATTCGTTGATTGAAGACCTTGCGAAACTTCTTAAAGGTGCGCCTGGTGCATCACGAGCGATCGTTGACGCTGGATGGGTGCCATATTCATATCAAGTTGGCCAAACCGGAAAAGTTGTCAAGCCAAGTGTCTATATTGCCGCAGGAATATCTGGCGCAACACAACACATGGTTGGGATGAAAGGCTCGAAGAGCATTATTGCAATCAACAAAGACAAAGAGGCTCCTATCTTCGGAATTGCAGATCTTGGCATCGTTGGTGATGTCCATAAAGTTTTGCCGAAACTTATTGAAGCACTCAAAGCCCGCTCATAAAAAACGAGCCGTGGCGTAACCGCCGACTTGCTTGACATAAGTTATGACTGTGGTAGTTAAAAATAAAATTCTTGTTGTCGCGGGAAACCTCTCGCATCTTGACCAGTTCGTAATTCACGGATTTTTCAAAGAGTTATCAGAATCTGCAGACGTTTTGCTGGCATTGCCGCAGTCAGAGGTTGAGAGCCAACGCTGGGCGAATCTTCCAAGTGAGTTCAAAGATAGTTTCATGAAAGTTGTTCCATATAAGTATGGTTCAAAATCAAAAAGTACCGGCTCACAACTGGGAGAAGCTTCAACTTTTAGGTTTAGAAAACTTGCTTCTGGCTACCAAACTCGCATTCGAAATAAATATTTTATTGGGCTTCAGATACCAGACCACTGGATGACTATTCGGGGTGGAGCGGCGATTTTTAAAAACTTTTCCGAAATGCGATCCCGAACGATAAAAGAGTTTCCATCATTCGTTCGTGGCTTGAAAATGTTTTTTTGGATTTGGTCGCGTCGTGCGACAAATAGAATATTCTTAGATTGCAATCTTGCCGAAATTGCAGTTACCGAATCACCAGACGCGATTCTGATTCTGATGCAACGGCAGGCTGGTTTTGTAGTGGCCGCAATTGATTCTGGATTGAAAAGTCAAATTCCGACACTGGTGATTCCTGTGAAGTGGGATAACGCTTCATCCAAGAGTCCGTTAATTAAAAAACCAACTCGAATGCTGGTTTACAATCAGCAACTTGTTGGAGTTTGTTCGCGGATGCATGGGATGCCCGCAAAATCAGTAATCCCAGTTGGAAGCGTTGAAGTTGGTGCGCAACGGTCAACTGAGTTAACTGCCGGCGCAAAAAACCTTGTCTTAATCGGGAGCACCTCAGATTCTTCGAGTTCTGAACCGTGGTTGAACTGTGTCAGTAAAGTTTTAATTCGCAGCGATGCACTCGTTAACAAATTTTCTGGTCAAGTGATTTGGCGCCCGTATCCAACTGCAGATTCAAAAAGTTTGCAATTTATGAATAATTTTATTGAGTCGCAAAGCAAGATTGAATTAGATCAAGACATCAAATCGGGCATCTCGCATCGTGCGCAGGGCATTTCTTTTTCAGATATCTCGTCGGCGTATTTCAAATATTGCGAGCTACTTAATTCAGCCGTCGTGGTCGTATCTGAAGGAACTTCAGCGATTGTTGACTCACGTGCAAGGGGAATACCAGTAATCGTTCCAGCCTTCAAAAAAGACGCAGTGATCGGCTCACAGTGGTGCAATCTGACTGGCTACGAGCATCTGCAAGGTCTGCGCACAACAACTGGTGTGTTTATCGCTGAAGACGAAGAACAGCTAACGCGGCTTCTGGTTGACTTTCTTGACAATCCACGACGAATACCGCCCGACAACTCTGGAGAAAATATTTTTGTTGATCACCGCAGTTATGCCCAACGAGTTTTAGATGCGGTATCTGAAGTACTGGCCGAAAAATCAGCTTTGCAAAAAACTAGTTAAACCAAAGGCCATGGGTAGTGGCGACCACTCGGATCAACTGGAAACGCCGCCCCATCGATTAGCCATTTAGCGCGTTCACCAATCGCTACAACTTCTTGCTCTGTCAATAAAGTTGCAACTTCAAGTGGCACGCTTGAAACAAGCGGTGTAATCGCGGCAAGCAAATCTTTAGATATCGCCTCGCCACCGAACTCCCAAATTACGGTGCGAATCTTAAAATCCTGGGCAAAGCACAGGCCATGATCGATACCCCAAACTCGAGAGTCTTTATCAACTAAAACATGGCCAGACTTTCGATCGGTGTTATTAGCCACAATGTCGAATGCGCATATTGCTCTGAACTGATCGTGCAAATCTTGGCGTTGTTCAAAAATTGTAAAATAGTGTTCGTCAGGGTCGGCGTCAATCAGCAACTGCACAGAGCCTTCGCCGTGTGGTCCGTCACGCAAAATAGTTGGTGGAACAAACTTCAATCCGATTGCTTCAGAGAGAAGATACGCAGCAACTTCGCGGCGGTGCAAACCCGGTTCGAAATCCCAAAGAGGTTTTTCTCCACGCATTGGTTTGTAAATCGCCTTTACAGTATTTTCGTGATCATTAATTGAAACAAGAAATGTCGCATTGCTGCTGTATGGCATTCGCATTTCGATAGTCATTTCGCCTTTAAGTAAAAGACTCAGAGTTGTAGAAGAACCTTCTAATTCATTCGCGGACACAAATGGCCATCTTTGTTTATTGGCCGACCGCAGAAAATGCAAGTTGGCCGACCAGACGCGACAACTTCATCGGCGTGTTCGCAAAATGCAGCAGCCTGTCCGCGGGTGATGTTGGCGCGAATTCGTGAAACATCTTGCGAACTGAGATCTACGTCGGGGTTCTCATCGTCATTTACGATGTTTATTTCGTCTAGTTGAATAACCAAACGATCGCTGATTGAGTCGTATGCCAAGCCGACGGTGCCAAGCACGAACTGTGGTTCAACGGGCATTAATAGTTGCATCGAATCTTCAATTGGTCGTTGCGAAACATCTGGTGCATCTGCGAGAAGTTTTCGCAAGTACTCCGACATTGCAGCAACCTGTTCTTTTTCACACTTTATTGTGATTCGCTGACCATCAGCGCGAACTTGTAACACAAAAGTTCGTTGACCAGGTTCGCCAAGTGCGCCTGTTGTGAATGTGTCGGTTGAATCAAACTCGAAATACATAGTCATGACATTCGCAATTCAGACAAATCGCCACCAGTCGAATTAACTGTCAGCACCACGGGCCCAAAACCAGAATACGAAACAGCGCTCACTGAACATGTGCTAATTACGATGCGTTGAAATAAATCAAGATGAGTGCCCATGGCATGGGCGACTGCCGCTTTGATTGGGTCGGCGTGCGAGAAGCAAATTACGACGCCACCACTGTGCTTGACTCGCAGAGCATCAAGTGTTGATGTCATGCGAGTCTGCATCTGCGTAAAACTTTCGCCATTTGGAAACCGAAAGGTGCTCGGCGCACGCTGAACAGTTGACCACTCAGGAAGCTTCATCAACTTGCTGAGTTCTTTGCCTGTCCAGTCGCCGAATTCACATTCAAGCAGGCCTTTTTCGATGATCACTTTCTGATTCAGAAGTTTGGCAGTTGGTGCTGCCGTCTCTCGCGCGCGCTCTAACGGCGATGCATAAATCGCTGAGACATTTTTGAGATTACTCAGGCGTTGGGCAACGTCTAGAGCCTCTTGTTTGCCGATATCGCTGAGGTGAAGCCCCTTGGCCCGACCAGGAAGCAACTTGCCCGTGCTCGGCGTTTTGCCATGCCGAACCATGATTATCAGCGTTGACTTCGGGGCGTGTGATTTTTTGTTTTTGCTACTCATTGGCAGATCTTCAAACTATCGGCACAGCGCATAATCTCGTGTCGTGCCTAAACATGATGAACTTGACAAATTGGCGATTGAAATAATTGATTGTCATAAATGCACACGCCTAGTTAAATGGCGAGAAAAAGTCGCTCTCGAAAAGCGTGCCGCATATGTGACCGAAAATTACTGGGGTAAACCGATAGTTGGCTTCGGAGATAAGCAGGCTCAAGTTTTAGTTTTGGGATTGGCCCCTGGTGCGCATGGTGCAAATCGAACGGGTCGCGTTTTCACTGGAGACCGAAGTGGTGACTGGCTGTATCGGGCGTTGCATAAGGCTGGGTTGGCGTCGCAACCAGAATCTGTGTCGGTTGATGATGGTCTCACTTTGCAAAATGTGTGGATCACATCGGCTGTTCGCTGCGCGCCACCCGCCAACAAGCCGACGCCAGGCGAGCGCAAAAAATGTTCATCGTTTCTGACACGAGAACTTGCAATGTTGACGAACACTAAAGTAATTATTTGTCTCGGTTCATTTTCGTTTCAAGCAATCTGTGATGAGTTAAAAATTCGACCTAGACCTAAGTTCGGTCATGGCGTTGTCGTTAGTCGTGAGAAATACAAAATCGTCTGCTCTTATCATCCGAGTCAGCAAAACACATTTACGGGCAAACTTACTGAAAAAATGTTTGACAGTATTTTCAAAACAGCGCTAAAACTAGCGCGCTGAAATTAGCTCGCTGAAGTTATATCTATAAAGCGAGAAGTTCGCCAAGTCCGTAGACGACAGAAATTAAGGCTAGAAATAATCCGAAGACTCGTTGAAGTTTGCGGTCACTCATCTTGAGTGCCATCTTTGAGCCAAGTGGTGCGCCAACGACAACCCCGGCGGTGAGCCAAAGTGCAATCCGCCAGTCAATACCATTTTCTAAAGCGTGAGTGATTGTGCCCGGCACCGCGAAACATCCAACACAAATCAACGATGTTGCAACAGCATTCTTAATCGGCAGACCGAGCCACTTGCGAAATAGTGGAACCATGATGATTCCGCCACCGAGTCCGAGCAATCCTGATAATCCGCCAGCAAAAACCCCTGTAAGAACCGCAAATATATTTTTAGATTTTTCAACTCCATCAACTTTGGTGTTTGAATCTTTCGGCGTAACACTGCGAATCATATTGATTGCACTCCACATCAATAACAACGCGGTCAATACCATCAGCAAGTGGCCATTGCCCGGCACACGTGGTGACACCCACGCACCAACAACAGCGGCAACGACGCCACTGGGTGCGGTGAACGCAATGACTCGCCAGCGAATTAGTTCGCCATGGCGATAACGCCACGAGCCGGTTACAGCTCCCGGCAAAATCGACGGCAATGTTGTGCCAACGGCGAGTGCAGCCGAGCAACCCAGTGCG
>CAMAWU010000079.1 GCA_945862025.1 Ferrithrix thermotolerans DSM 19514
AAAACCTAACAAGAAATAATTATTACTATTTATCGGAGAACCAATGACTACTTTTAGTTGCGACGCCACAAAAACTACAAACCCTGCAATGCGTGTGGGAATCGTCTGCTCGCGGTTCAACGAATTTATTGTGCAGGCGCTACTTGACGGTGCTCATCGCGGGCTCGCAAAATGTGGAGTTGACGCCAAAAAAATTGATGTCGCGTGGGTGCCAGGTGCTTATGAAGTGCCGCTTGCCGCACGCACGATGGCAATCTCTGGTCGTTATGAAGTTTTGGTTGCGCTCGGAGCAGTGATTCGCGGTGACACAGCGCATTTCGAATATGTTGCAGGGCCGTGTGCTGACGGCATCGCTCGCGTGCAACAAGACACGGGTGTGCCAATTGGTTTTGCGGTGTTGACAACTGAAAACATCGCTCAAGCCACCGAGCGTTCGGGTCTTGGTGCAGGCAACAAGGGAGAAGAAGCCGCAATCGGCGCCGTCGAGATGTGGCACGTGCTGCAAGCCATTCGCACTCGCTAGTTCACTTATTAGTTGACTTACTTTGCGCCGAATTTGAGTCGTGCGCACACATTGCAACTCAGCGATGCATATCTGCGTCGCGAAACGAGGATCACATGGGTATCGCCCAGACTGCTCTCGTCGCGGTTTCGAGCTTTTTAACCGTCATCGCTTCCCCCGTAACAGTTGCCGAGCCCGATCAGAACCGCGATTTCGCATACATAGAATCTGTTGCTTTCAATACTTCGCTACGCGACTTTGATCGCTCACGGTTTATGTGGCGTCGCCAACAGCCTTGGTTTGACTGGTCAACAGATGGTTGCTCGGTGCCAATAGTCGGCAACGAGGGCAGGTCGTTTAATTTCGCAAGCGCATGCCGCCGCCACGATTTTGGATACCGAAATCTAAAAATGCTTGACCGCCGTTACAACTGCAACGGACTAGTTGACGGCAATGTTTGCAGCACTAATTCGTGGAGTTATGGCCGATTTTGGAACGCCGAACAACGGTCAAGAATCGATGAGCAATTTCAGCGAGACATGTTTGAATCTTGTACCAGTCGTGCGCGTTCTCGGCGAGTGCGCTGCGAAGCCTGGGCAATCACATTTTTTCAAAGTGTCCGCGCAATTGGCGGCCCCTAACTGGCGTTACTAGAGTTTCACAGTCAACATCATCACTTGCAACAACATTCGGGCAGTCGCCCCCCAAATTGTTTCGTCGTCTAAATAGAAGAAATTTATTTGAAACTCACGATCGGGAAACACCCAATATTCTTGGCTGTAAGTATCGATGCGCGTAAGTTCACGCAACGGCACAGTAAAAACACGATC
The DNA here is from genome assembly GCA_945862025.1 of Ferrithrix thermotolerans DSM 19514. Taxonomy (GTDB): domain Bacteria; phylum Actinomycetota; class Acidimicrobiia; order Acidimicrobiales; family Ilumatobacteraceae; genus BACL27. The sequence goes on from CAMAWU010000079.1 coordinate 1,333, forward strand.
AACTTCACTGTTCATCGGTTGCATTTTTGGCTCAACTTTAAATCGCGCTACAACTGGCACGATATGCGAATTACTTATCACTGTCGCCATGCCATTAAGCTCACCAATTATTTCGGCTTCATTTGGTGAAATTCCAATTTCTTCAAGCGTCTCGCGAAGTGCTGCATCAATCACTGTTTCGCCGTCGTCAAGTCGCCCACCGGGAAACGATACTTCTCCACGATGATTTGTGAGTTGATGAGACCGACGCGTCAAAATCACTTCAACTCCTCGCGTGCTTTGAAACAATCCAATTAAGACTGCCGATGCACGAGCCGATGCTTGCGGGACTTGAGATTGCTGATCAGGACGAAATTCGATAAGTGCACGGGATACAAGATCTAGTGAATCAAGCGAACTCGTGTCTAAATCTTTGAACGGATTGTCATCTATCAGCCGCGCACTGTCTGGTCGCGGGATATTCTGTGCGCCACCCGAACGCATTGCGCTACTGAGAAACTGGTGACCAACCGCGGGCTACAAGATCACGCAGAACGACATCTAGACCGGCAGTTTTTAGTGTGGCGATTGTCTTGCCAGGCTGTTCTTCGCCGCGTTCCCAAGTCTCCCAGGCCGCGATAATTTTCTTCAGATCTGGTGCTGGTGGATCAAAACTCATAGCCCCATCCTACGGCGAGCTAACTGCGACGAAAGACTTTCTTCGTGTAGTTAGTAGTCAACGCAATCAAAACAAGCGCAATCGCCACACCGATAAGTGTCATCCGTGTCGACTGATCAATTTTCAGCAGCGACGCACCAGCAACCAGCGCGACAACATATAACCAGTCAATGATGCGATGTACCTGGCGTGAAATTATTTTGTATGCACTCAGTGGACCATCGACGACGGTGACATTGATCAATAACACGATGCCATACGCCGCCGTAATTAGCGGATAATCCGACTGCGCGCTGGTCAATATCAGCGCAGCGGCAATCAGATATTCAACGATCTGATGTAACCAAAAACCTCTCCCTTGAGAAGCGATGGCTTACATCATCCCCATTCCGCCACCTGGCATTCCACCGCCGCCGCCTGCTGCTGCGCCTGGTTTTTCAGGCTTGTCAGCAACGAGACATTCGATAGTGATTACAAGTGCGGCAATCGATGCTGCGTTTTGCAACGCCGCACGAGTGACTTTCGCTGGGTCAATAATGCCGGCCTTTACAAGGTCAACATATTCACCAGTTGCAGCATTGAGACCAATGTTGCCCTTGGCAGCTTCAACTTGTTGAACTGCGACTGCGCCTTCAATACCAGCGTTGTCTGCAATTGCGCGAGCAGGTGCAGTAAGCGAATCGTAAACGCTTCGTGCGCCAGTTGCTTCGTCACCTTCAAGCGACTTGATCACCTTAAGCACGCTCTCACGACTTCGCACAAGTGCGGTTCCACCACCGGCAACAACACCCTCTTCAATTGCGGCGCGAGTTGCTGAAACTGCATCTTCAATTCGGTGCTTCTTCTCTTTAAGTTCAACTTCAGTTGCAGCACCAACTTTGATAACAGCAACGCCACCAGCAAGTTTTGCAAGTCGCTCTTGAAGCTTCTCGCGATCCCAGTCAGAATCGGTGTTGTCAATCTCAGTCTTAATCTGGCTGATGCGACCCTTAACTTCGTTCTTGTCGCCAGCACCGTCAACGATTGTTGTCGTCTCTTTGGTGATGATGATGCGCTTGGCACGGCCGAGCAAATCAAGAGTTACGTTTTCAAGTTTCAAACCAACTTCTTCGCTAATTACTTGTCCACCAGTGAGAACTGCCATGTCTTGCAACATTGCCTTGCGACGATCGCCAAAGCCAGGAGCCTTGACCGCTGTTGAATTGAATGTGCCACGAATCTTGTTGACAACCAAAGTTGCGAGCGCTTCGCCCTCAACATCTTCGGCGATGATTACAAGTTGCTTGCCGGTCTTCATCACGCTCTCAAGAACTGGAAGCATCGATTGCACTGTGGCGATCTTTGACGAATAGAACAAGATGTATGCATCTTCAAGAACTGCTTCTTGACGATCTTGGTCTGTCACGAAATATGGCGACAAGTAACCCTTGTCAAACTGCATACCTTCTGTGAAATCAAGTTCAATACCAAAAGTATTTGACTCTTCAACAGTTACAACACCATCTTTGCCAACTTTGTCGATTGCATCGGCAATAACTTTGCCAATCGAAGCATCACCAGCAGAAATAGTTGCAACGCTTGCGATATCACTCTTGTCGTCAACTTCTTTTGATTGACTCTTAAGCGACTCAACAACTGCAGCAACTGCCTTTTCGATTCCACGCTTGAGTGCCATCGGATTTGCACCAGCAGCTACGTTGCGCATGCCATGAGTAACCATGGCTTGTGCAAGAACTGTTGCCGTTGTCGTTCCGTCACCAGCAACGTCGTTGGTCTTTGTTGCAACTTCTTTTACAAGTTGCGCGCCCATGTTTTCGAATGGGTCTTCAAGTTCGACTTCTTTAGCCACCGACACACCGTCATTGGTGATCGTCGGAGCGCCGAACTTTTTGTCAAGAACAACGTTGCGACCTTTTGGTCCGAGCGTAACTTTGACCGCATCGGCCAATTTGTTTACACCAGCTTCAAGTGCGCGACGTGCTTCTTCATTAAATTTAAGAATCTTTGCCATGTTGTGTGTCCCTGTACGAAGTAGAAGTAGTAGTTATTTATTTAGTGACGATCGCGAGAACATCGCGGCTCGTAAGAATCAAAAGGTCATCGCCTTTGTGCGTAACTTCAGTGCCGCCGTACTTTGAGTACAACACGACATCGCCAACTTTGATATCAAGTGGTGAATGCTTGCCAGTGTCATCGCTCCAGCGACCTGGTCCGACTGCAACAACAGTGCCCTCTTGTGGCTTCTCTTTTGCAGTGTCTGGGATTACGAGGCCCGACGCAGTGGTCTTCTCGGCTTCGTTTGGCTTGACCACAATTCGGTCATCAAGTGGCTTTAGGTTCATATGAGTTTCCTTGTTCTTTTGTTGGTCTTTGAGGTGGATTTTCGGTTAGCACTCGAACAGTGCGAGTGCCAATGCTATTGACAAAGGGCTATTTTTCCAACCAGCAACACCGTTTCGCTAAATTAAAGAGTTTTGAGGTCTATTCCCAAATCAGCCAGCAGGCTCGTGAGCAGCCGAACTGGCAGACCAATCACAGTGTCAAGTTCGCCAGTCACACCCGCCACCAACGCCGCCCCATGACCCTGCACGGCATACGCCCCTGCTTTGCCGATCGACTCACCAGTGCCGATGTACCACTCAAGCAATTCGTTCGAGACTTCGCGCATCGTAACCTGCGCCGTATCGACGGCAGTTGCAATTTTCATTTCACAGCGCACACTTACTGCTGTGTGCACCGCGTGTGTTTTGCCCGATAATTTATGGATCATCAACCGCGCCTCGTCTAAATCTCGCGGTTGACCGAAAATTTCGCCTTGTAGTTCAACAGTCGTGTCGGCGGCAATCACGATACATTTCTGATCATTTCTCTGCGCAACTAAATCTGCTTTCGCTGCCGAAATTCGCTGCACATAATTGATTGGCGATTCCTTTTTTATTGGTGACTCATCAATATCTGGCGGGTCAATGATGAAACTCAAGTTAAGTTTTTCTAAAATATCTTTTCGACGTGGTGAACGCGACGCCAAAATAATTTTGCTAGTCATCACCAACTGGTCATCTTGAACTGGTCATCGCGAACTCGTCAGCCACCACTCATGTGCGTCAGTGTTGCGTCGTCTGGCGCGACAAGATCATCTAGGTTTTCTAAAAATCCTTGCGGCAAGACTATGTTTATTGGACCGTTGCTGTGGCCGCGCACAAAACGCTCGCCGCCTTCGACGATGCTTGCACCTGCATCACACAACGCACTCAGGTCACATAGTTCGCTAATACTTGACGACTCACTAAAACGTTTTCGCAGTTCACCACCGACTGGATATCCAGTTAGATACCAGCCTGCGTGTTTTCTAAACTCACGAATGCCACGACCAGGTGGAAAGTGTGCTTCAAGTGCGGTTGCATGGCGCAGCATCACATCAAGAACCCAACCAAGTTTTGGCGTTGCTGGTATCGGCTCGCCATTAAACATCGCCACCATGTCACGAAATAGCCATGGCTTACCAAGACATCCACGACCGATCACAACGCCGTCACATCCGGTCACGCGCATCATTTCTTGTGCGTCGTTGGCTTCCCAAATATCGCCGTTGCCTAGCACTGGTATATCAGTCACTGCATTTTTTAGTTCAGTGATTGCTTCCCACCTTGCAAAAGGTGCATAGTGTTGCTGCGCGGTTCGCGCATGCAACGCGATTGCTGAAACACCAGCATCTTGGCAGATCAATCCAGTGTGAATAAAAGTCAAGAGGTCGTCATTTAATCCCATCCGGAATTTACATGTCACCGGAATACCAAATGCACTCGCGGTCTTGACTGCAGTCGTAACAATTTCACGCAATAAGTTTTTCTTTAGTGGTACTGCTGCTCCACCACCACGACGAGTTACTTTTGGTGCGGGGCAACCAAAATTCAAATCAATGTGATCAACTGCATTGCGTCGACCAAGTTGAGTAATTGCGTTCGCCATAATCGTTGGGTCGCTGCCATAAAGTTGCAAACTGCGAAACGATTCATCCGCGCCAAAAGCAATCATTGCTTCAGTCTTTGGATTTTTATAGACAAGTGCAGCGGCCATGACCATCTCGTTGACATAAACAAGACCAGGCCCAAACTCGCGGCAAAGTGTGCGAAACGGTTGATTAGTTACGCCAGCCATCGGCGCGAGAACGACTGGTGGCCAGATACTTTTTTCACCAAGTTTTAGAGGTTTGGCGACAATCAAATCCTTCATTTTTGCGCCACCGTCAACCCAAGATTCGGGTAAGCCCCAGCATCAAGAGCAGTCGCCCCTGTCAAGCGCAGTCGATGCCAACCAGCCGACGCAATCATCGCCGCATTATCTGTGCACATGGCTAATGACGGTAACACCACGCGAAAATCTTTTCGGGCACACGCCGCAGAAATCTCACTGCGCAAATACGAATTGGCTGCTACTCCTCCGCCAATTGCCACAGTCCGAGCACCTAAATTCTCGGCCGCACGCAAAGTTTTAGCAACGAGAACATCTACAACTGCTGCCTGAAACGAAGCAGCGATGTCTTTGGTTTTTGACTCAGGATATTTTCGAACATGATTAATCACCGCGGT
>CAMAWU010000080.1 GCA_945862025.1 Ferrithrix thermotolerans DSM 19514
TCAAATCCCAGGGGGGGCACTATTGTCATGTACGAGATGAATGCGATCATTTTGTGCGGCGGTCAAGGAATTCGCCTTCGACCGTTGACTGCGGATATACCGAAACCTCTTGTTCCGGTGCGCGGTCGGCCAATCATTGATTTCATTATCGAGTTTCTGCGAATGCAAAATGTTTTGGATATCACTGTTGCTGGCGGATACTTAGTTGAAAAACTCGTACAACACTTTCACGATGATGAACACGTCAAAGTTGTTGACACTGGTGACTGCGACATCATTGATCGATTGAAATTGCTTCTTGCCGGCGACGCAACCGAAACACTTGTACTTTATGGCGACACTCTTTCGGACGTGAATCTCGTTGATCTTTTATCCGCTCATCACAAATCAAAATGTGAGGCCACTGTTACTGTGTGGCCACTCAAAAGCAGTTTCGGTATTTTCGATCTTGACGCGTCTTCTAATATGACTAGCTACACCGAGAAACCCGAACTTGATAAGTGGATCAACATTGACTACTTCGTTTTGTCTAAATCGGCAATCAACAATCTTCAGAAGTTCACGAGCTTTGAAGCGTTTCTTTCAGACCTGACTTCGCGTCGGCAGTTGCACGCATTTCAACACCGCAGTATTCAAGCGACGATTAATTCGTGGACAGAACTTGAAGAAGCCGAAAGTGAATTGATCTGTTGAACGAGATCACGGTAATTGTGCCTTACTTCAATGAGGCAGAAGTAATTGTTGAAACACTCGAGCAGCTTCGAGCACAGACGCTTGCCCCGGCGGCCGTAATCATGGTCAATTCTTCGTCGACTGATAACTCGTTGTCAATTGTTGACAGTTGGATCTCAAAAAACCAGAGTTCGCTACCGTGTCGTTACATCAATCTTGATTCTGAGACGAATACGCCTGGTGGAACAAAAGCCGCAGGTGTTGATATTGCAACCACTGATCTAGTTGCATTTATGGACTGCGGGTTGAAATTTCCAGCTGATTGGCTTGCCTCGCAACTTGCCATGCTGACGGGGGATTCGCTTGCGGTTTGGGTGTCTGGCGGGCTGGTCACTTCTGGCGAAGGGATAATTGACAGATGTGCCATTGCACATACATATGGGTATCGCCGATTTCGGCCGTGTGTGCCCTCAAGTTTGCTGAAGCGAAATGTGTTTGAAGTTGTTGGAAGATTCAAAAACTTGCGTGCCGGATACGACGCTCAGTGGGTGCGCGATGCCAGTCGGTTGGGCCAAAAGCGGCTGATAAACCGGAACGTGATCGTGTCTTATATCGGTACGAGTTTCGCGCCAAATCTTTGGCAAGTATTCAAGAAGTCGATCAAATATGCGCGTCCTACTCTTCGCAGTGGCAATCTGATTACGCCGTTGACATATATTTTGGCGGCAGTTGCAGGCATCGTCATTGCTGTCATCGTGCCGAATATTTTGGGTTACGCAGTTACGGGCTACGTTGCGGCACGGCTGATGCTCGTGGTTAGAAAATCTAAATCGAATTCTAAATATTTTTTACGACCAGACCGTTTGCTGATGCTGGTACTAACAGGTGCCGCTATGGACCTTGGCAAACTAATCGGCTTTTTGCGTGGGCTGAATGACTCGCTGACAACAAAGTAAACTGTCAATAATGATCGCGCGAATTAAGACGAATCTAATTAAGTATTTCTTTTTTGGTAACTCGATTACCAACGACGTCCTTGAAATGAATCAGCGCCTAGATGGCGTTTGGGTCGAAACTGACGAAGATAAAGAGCTTCAGTCAAGATTCAGCGCGTTGGGTGCGTCGATACCGAAGTGGCAAGTTCAACCGGGCGTGCGAATTGGTGCGGGTTTCTTGCGCTGCTACAAACAACTTCTTTAAAGCGGCGCATTCGTGAAGGTTATTGTTGTACTCGGTCACCCGAGTGCAGATAGCTATTGTTCCGCAATTTTCAATGCAATAGCAAATTCGCTTCGAGAAAAACACCAAGTCACTGAAATGCGCTTGGCAGATGAGAAGTTCACAACTGCTATGACCAGCAAAGAGCGTCATGCTTACGAAACTGATTCGCCACTAATAAGCGAAGACACAAGGCGCCACGCACAACTTCTACTGCAGGCTGAGGCAATTATATTCGTTTATCCAACTTGGTGGTCAGGACTCCCCGCCCAACTCAAAGGTTGGATTGAGCGCGTATTCGTATTGGGTGTTGCATTTAGATTCAACGAAAAAAACCAGATTCGCCCAAACCTAAATAACATCCGCCACATTATTGGCGTTAGCACTTACGGTTCTCCATGGCGTTACGTCAAACTAGTTAACGACAACGGCAGACGCACACTGACCCGCGCACTTCGCGCTTCAACGGGTTTGCGGACGCGCACAATGTGGCACGGTATTTATGCACTTGACACATGCACAGCCGATCAACGCGAAAAATTTATTACCAACACGACGCGCGAAATTGCCAGACGACTTAATAAATCAGAGAGCAGCAAATGAAAGCCCTGGTTGTTTATGTTCATCCACTCGCGAACTCGTTTAATGGTGCGGTACGTGATGTTGTTGTCAATGAATTAACTGCCGCACACCACGAAATTCGCCTGCGTGACCTTTATGCCGAAAACTTTGACCCCTTTTTGAGCGCCACTGAACGCGCCCTGCACCACACGCCACCGTCAACGCGTCCCGAACTGGCAACAGATGTTGCAGACCTGCGATGGTGTGATGCAATCGTATTTATTTATCCAACCTGGTGGGCAGGACTACCCGCAATGCTCAAAGGCTGGATTGATCGCACATGGATGAACGAAGTGGCGTGGGTATTACCAGTGGGCGCCAACACTATTCGCCCTCGGCTAACAAATATTCGGCGCCTTGTAGCAGTCACCACGCACGGTTCGTCGAAACTTGTGAACGCGCTACAGGGCGAACCTGGTAAGAGAATTATTTCGCGATCAATTCGTGTGATGTGTAACCGTTGGTGTCGTTCGCGTTGGATTGCGTTTTATGGTCTTGACAAATCAACTCAAGAGCAGCGAGAAAAACATCTAGACACAGTTGGTCAACGCGTCGTTAGAGCCTTGCGCTGAAGCACGCTGACAGTTTCAATGTGTGGCGTATGAGGAAATAAATCCAACACAGTTACTTTCTCAAGTTCATAACCCACGTCAATCAATAACCGCAAGTCTCGTGCACCGGCAACTGCATCACAACTAACTAAAACAATTCGCGGCGCGTTCGTTTCGACGAGTCGCGACACGGCTAATGGTCCAAGACCTGTGCGCGCCGGGTCAGCAATTACTAAACCAGCAGGCACTGGCGACCATTGTTCTATGTTGCTATGAACAATTTCGCTCGGCTGACTAATGTCGCGCGTTTCGGCAAGATGCTTGGAAAGGTTAACAGTGGCATCACGACACGAAGATTCACTTGACTCAACGACACTGACTGGCACATCAGCAGTTAACAGTGTTGCCGCGAACAAACCGACACCGCCGTACGCATCAATTATTCGACCGTCAACGCCAGAGAGTGCGCGCTCCCCTGCTGCTGCGCGAACTGCAGCAACGAGCAACTCAGCGGCCTCATGCGACGACTGAAAAAATGATGTCATCATCACTCGCAATTTCACGCCAGCAATAACTTCATGCACCAATGATTCAATACCAACACCAACATCATCAGGCAAACCAGTGACCTGACCACGACCGTGTTCGTCATGCAACCAAACACCGCGCTCACTAGTTGACGCACTGCAACGAAGAGTTACTTCTGTCGCGTTTTTTACTTTTACTGTGGCGATAATTTCGTTGAGTAAATCGTGAGCAATCAAACAAGGATTAGTCTCAACTAATTCGTTACTCAGTCCGCGCCGAAACCCGAGCTTGCCATTCTGTAGCACAGCCATTCGTAAAGTTGTACGCGATGCCTGCGAACTTACGGAGCCACCAGTTTTAACGAGAGATGAAGCATCAGCTTCACTTAATTTCCCAGTGCGACGCAAAGCTTCTTGCACAATTGCAACTTTGGTAGACATGTGCTCAGTTACGGCGAGATGCTGCCAACTGCATCCACCACATCCAGCGGCAACGAATTTGCAGGGCGCCGAAACTCGATGTGGCGACGCATCAAAAATCTCAAGCGCAACGCCTCGAGCGAAGTCTTTTTTGTTCGTTGTTATCTCAACACGAACTCGCTCACTAGCGATTGTGCCCCCAACAAAAATCACTCGCCCATCCGCGAGACGCGCCATGCCATCGCCACCGGCAACGATTCGTTCGATGGTCACATCTTCATTACTCATGCACTCGCACCCTAGGCTGTAGAGCGAGATGAAACCGATTCAAATCGCTCCGTCAGTTTTACCAGTTGATTTTTCGCGACTTGGTGACGCAATCTGCGAACTTGATCAAGCCGGCGTAGATCTAATCCAATGGGATGTAATGGACGGCCAATTTGTGCCAAACCTTACATTCGGCCCTGACATCATCGCATCGACTCGTGGATTAACGAAACTTCCATTTGAAGCGCACATGATGGTTCTCACACCTGAGGCAATGGCAAGTCGCTATGTCGACGCTGGTTGCAGTCGCCTGATCGTGCACGCCGAAGCCTGCTCTAACTTGCGGCACACGCTTGAAACTATCAATGCGTTGGGTGCGACTTCGGCTGTTGCACTCAATCCAGAAACTGATGCCAGCGCCGTTGCAGATGTGCTCGACCTTGTTGATTTGATTTTGGTAATGACAGTTCGCCCAGGTTTTGGTGGGCAAAAATATATTCAGACGATGGAACCGAAAATCGCCCAAGTCCGAAAAATGATTTCAGAAGCCAAACTTGACGACAAAGTCAATCTCGAAGTTGACGGCGGAATCAGTGTCGACACTGTTGCTGGGGCCGCAAAATCTGGCGCCAATATTTTGGTTGCAGGTAGCGCGCTTTTCAAAGACCCAAAGGGATTAACTCACGCAGTGCAACAAATTCGCCAAACAGCAACCGCTTCATTCGCCGCGAACTGAACCCAACTTAACAATCAGTTTTTGTAGTTTCTGCTACTGATTTCTGCAAGAATCACACTAAGTTCCTTTACACAAAAATCCGATGGAATTCCTGAGGCGAAAACTTCTGAATAGGACAATAAATGTGAGCCTTCAGTAGATTCAATTTTCATTTCTTTCCCAAATGAATCAGCTCTCCACATGATCGTCCGCGGTCTGCTCGGACCGACAATCGTTCTAACAACCACCTCCTTATGCTGATTTTTGACTTGAAAAATAAGCTTCCACACATCACCCTGATGTGACCAAACTTTTGACTGATGAACTCGTAACGCCTCTTTTTTTGATTCTGATTCGTCCGAAATTGCCGCAACCGAATCAAATGGCACCGTGTCGTCGAGCAGAATCACACCCCAATTCTCTAAATGATTCATCGCATGGACAAATTCTCGATACGCCTGATCAAAAGTATGCTCGGCGTCAATGTAAATCATGTCAAATACTTTTTCTTCACTCAGCTCTGAAAAAAAATTATCAGAAGGCTCGACGAACACCGTCGTACGTTTTGGTAATCGTGATATGTCAAAAGCAGGATCAATATCAACCCCCCCATTTTTCATTCGCAAAGACATTCTGAAAAGTTGCACCTTTAAAAATGCCAACCTCTAAATACTTGTCTCTTTTAGGTAAAACACCCAAAATTGAGTTGATCACACCTGTGACTCCGTAGGCACTATCAAGCGGTCTAGGAAGAAGAAAGTGTTTCTTACCTGTCGCTATGCGGAACTTATTTCGCAAAAAAGCAACTAGATTTCTGGTGACAACGAGTCGGAACAATCTTTTGATGAATAGCACGTGTAAATGATAGTCCTTATCTAAAAGGATTACTTTTCGGGCAATCTGAAATTATTTTTCTGGACGCTTACGAGGTGGCGTGACTTGTCTTTTGCGTGAAACTTGCGGCTTCTTAGTCGACACACCAGAACGAGAACCAGAACGCGAGTCAGTGCGCGAAAAGTTACCAGAACCGAACAAGACTCGCTTGCCTAGAACTAATCCAATCAACAGAATCATTACAAAAACAATCGGAAGAATTAGCGCCTGCAACAGACGGCCGCGTTGGTTTCGTAACAGCGAAAAGACTCCAGCATTAATCGGTTGACCGTTAGGCAATAATGTCAGAACTGGATCTTCAATAACTGGGCAAGGCTTGTCTGATTCGTCGACACCGACGACGGCATCTCCGGCGAAAAGTTGTTTCTTGGCGCGAACCTTCGATTCAAGCGTCGAAAATAATTCACTGCCACCTGCACCAACTAAATACGTCGTGCCTACTTTCAGAAATCTGGTTTCTTGCGAAAGATACCGCACGCTAACGACACCAGCGTTTACATAGGCCCACAGTGATCCGCCCCGAACCTGAACTACTCGAAAAACTG
>CAMAWU010000081.1 GCA_945862025.1 Ferrithrix thermotolerans DSM 19514
TTTAATGTGGCAACATTTTATAGCGCGTCGAGTCACACCCCGACGACTTCGACCAATTTTTCAAGCCCCTTGAAGTCGTCTGGATTTCTCGTAAATAGTGGCAACCCGAGAGCACACGCGGTTGCAGCAATCAAAAGATCTACGGCACGTGCACCTCGAGCCTTTCGCCCTGAGTTGGCGACCGCGGCATAGATTCGCCCGTATGCACGCGCCGACTCAATATCAAAGGGAAGAGGATCAAAGATTGCCTCAGCCCGTTGAAGACGATCTTGTCGACGAGCACGTTCGTCGACATCGGTTGTTGCAAACGGACCAGCGGCGAGTTCAGCCATTGTGATTGCGCTCACGGCAATATCGATCGGCAAATTTATTCGGTCGATTTTTTCAAGGTCGATAATCACCGATGTATCGAGGAGACCTTGCGCTCGACGGCTCTCAGTCACGGGGTTCAGCTACAGGGCTCATTCGCGGGGCTCATTCGCGGGGTTCATCTACAGGGTTCATTCGCGGGGTTCAATTTCTTGGCTTGCATGCGCATCAAGATCGGCCCTAAATCGATCGAAGTCGATGCCGAGGGCGCAAGAGAACATTGCAGCCACCGCGTCGCATGAGACGAACCGATGCCGTCTCAGCGGAGTAAGTTCACCAACTGGCTGACCGTTGCGAGTAATCACGAAAGATTCACCTTGGTCGAGGCGGCGCATGATCTTGCCACTGTCATTGCGAAGTTCGCGTTGGGAGATTGTTTGAGCCATATGGTTAATGTAGCACATGGTGCTACAGTAACGACGCACTAATTAGTGGAGAACTTTTAGGGTCGACTCTCAATGTAGGTGACACCAGTTTTTGGGCAACCTGCTTGTTGCATCAACTCAGCACCCCCTCGGGCAGTAATGATCTCATCAACTTTTTCTTTGATCACGAACTTGCAGACTTCAGTTGGGCCACCGTCAAACCACGTGCGCACTGGCAAACGAGTTGCAGTGACTACATCTAACACCCGGTTGCCAACATAAATACCTTGAAGATCAAGATTCCAATAAGCGATAATTCGGTGTTGAGGTTTATCGAAGTCGACTTGGCTGACGCCATTTGCGAACCACATATTGCTTCGGTGTTCTCTCGCAGCCAGCGGAGTATACGCTCCGGTGAAACTATGCCCTAGCGCTGCGCATACAAGGCCATACTTCACAAAATTGCGAAATGGTATCGACGACTTTTGTAATGCTGCGTCGATGATAAATACCGAATACGAAACTAGAAGTGGCATCGTAATGAAAAGAATTTGCCAAATCATTTTGATTGAGTAATACGGTGTGTCTGTCCACGAATACTGATCGGTGCGCATCAGAATAAAGAAAATTAAATAGGTGACGCCGACCAGCGGCAAAACTATCCATTTGTCATTGCCGTCAAATAGAAGTTTCTTTTTTCGTGCCATCCATGGAAGAAAAATTGCTAACAAAATCGTCACGACCGAGAGCCAACCCACATACATCAGACCTGGTTTGCGTGTTGCGCCCTGCATTGTAAACACACCGAAAACTGGGCCTTTCATTCCGTTTGGGCCGTAGAGCAAGGCGACAAGTGCGATAGTCAACGATGCAATCGTGACAAGTTTGATTGACATGTTACGTTTGCCCGCCGAGCGCAGATCAATACCGAAACGACGCAACACCCAGGCACCGGCTAACGCAACTGCGACAACGACAAATGGCAATGCAATGAGTTGGTAGACAAGACCTAGAGATGCCCCGACAATAACCACCCACAGAAAATAAGACGAGAAAATATCTTTGCCTTTGAAGACTGTGAACTTGCGACACGAAACAGCGAAAATTATCAAAGAAATCCAGGCTGAACTTAACGACGTCGAAAACCCATCCCATAAAATTTGTTGCACAATATTTGGCACCGACATCATCACAAAAATCGCTGTGTTTGCGAAAATGACAGCGAACCAGTTAACGGTTTTTATGAATCTGATTGCAACTACGCCAACGAGTTGCACATACGCCGCAAACTGAATTAAGTCAAACCAGCCAGCAAACATTAGTACTCGAAATAAGTGTGAGCCTGTCGTGCGGCTTGACGCGACTGCGACGTGAGCAACAACATTGTGCATTCCAACTGGGTAGCCAAAAACCGTAACCGCATTAGACAAAACCATGCCGGCGCTGCCATCGCGCCACCACTGGGTGATGCCGAGAACAAACGACGCGTGACCACCGTGATCGCCGCCATAGGTATAACCCGCAACCAATTTGACTGGCTCACTCAATAGTTGAAATGAAGCGACGACGATAACTGAGATCGGTATTGCCGAGATCAACAAAGCCTTCGCAGCCGAAATTATTTTCGATTCAGACGCGACTAGTTCAGGCACGACTAGTTCAGGCACGGCCAGTTCGCGGCGCAGCACTGCCCATGCGCCAGATACGGCCAGCATGCACAGAAGCGAAACTTGCCCCCAGCGAGTTGAAATACCCGATGCACCGAATTTAGAGGCAACAACAAAACTGCCAAATAAAAACAGCAACGAAAGCATCAACCCAACTGGCCATAACAAAAACCGGTAGACGCCTGTAAAAATCGCACTGCTAAACAGAACGCAGCAGATTAAAAGCGTGACCCAAGAAAAACCAGTCAGCACCGCAACGACACCGATCGCAATTAACGCTATGTGTGCTACTCGTTCTGTTCTATTAGCCGTCACAATAGACATAAAAACACAATACTCGTGCTAATCGCAACACTCGTTGCAACCGTTTCTGTTGTTTCACATTTCGTTGATATACGCACCAAGACATAAACAAGACATAAAGTAGTGCAATGATTTCAAGTGCAGATTCTCTGGCTACGCGGGCTGGTCTTGAAGTGCTTAAAAACGGCGGCAATGCCGTTGATGCTGCAATCGCGACGAGTGCGACTATGGCTGTTGTTGCACCACATCTTTGTGGGATGGGTGGCGACTTGTTCGCCCTCGTTCACATCAACGGCGAGGTGCATTCTCTGAATGCTGCGGGTCGTGCCGGCTCAGGCGTAAACGCAAACCAATTGCGTGCCGACGGGTTCACCAAGATGCCGATGCTAAATAATTTTAATTCAGTCACCGTTCCGGGTTGTGTGGACGGTTGGGTCGCACTGCACGAAAGATTTGGCACGCTCGCCCTCGGCGAAATATTTGCAACAGCAATTTCACTTGCTGAAAATGGTTTCAGAGCATCGTCACCACTACAAAGTTCGTTGCAGCGCCTTGATCAATCGATCAAACCGAACTTTGCCGAACTTCTCATACAAGCAACCGCGACCGACTCGATTATCAAACGACCCGGGGTCGCACGAACACTGAAAGCAATTGCCGTAGATGGTAAAAAAGCGTTTTATTCCGGAGAGTTTGCGGCAGGTCTAGTCGCTATGGGTGGCGGAATCTACACGGTTGACGATTTAGCAAATGCGACAGCAACTTGGGATCAACCCCTCTTCGTTGACGTCTATGGCCATCGCGTTTGGTCGACTGCCGCCCCATCGCAAGGATATTTATTTCTCGCAGCGCTGGCGATCAGCGAGCAACTTGATCTACCCGACGACCCAAATGACCCACAGTGGGCTCACCTTTTAATTGAAGCATCAACAGCCGTCGGGCACGACAGACCAAACATTTTGCATGACCGCGCAGATCTGAATGCAATTTTGCCCGAACTGATTTCACGAAAATCGCTGATCAATCAACAGTCCGCATCACAGCGATCAAATCCGGGCGCGAATGGCGACACTACATATATGTGTGTAGTTGACAACAACGCAATGGGTGTTTCGCTGATTAACTCGAACGCCTCAGGATTCGGTTCGGGTCTTGTCGAACTTAGTACAGGCATCAATTTGCACAATCGCGGTTTAGGTTTTTCATTGATCAAGGGTCACCAGTCAGAACTGACTGCGGGTCGACAACCGCCACACACGCTTTGTCCATCAATAATAAGCCGCGCTGACGGTTCATTGTTTGCAGTTTTAGGCACAATGGGTGGCGACGCTCAACCACAAATTATTTTGCAGATCATCACTCGGCTGTTACGCGAGAAAAAACCAAGTAACCCAAAAGAATTAGTTGATGCTGGTCGATGGGTTCTTCGTGGGCCAGCAACTGGTTTTGACACTTGGACAAATGAAACACCAACAGTTCAAATCGAAGGGCACGCGCCCGACAACTGGATGACAGATTTGGCTGCGCGAGGACACAAAGTCGAAAAACGCCCACGACTAGACTCTGGATTCGGCCATGCAAACATGATCGTCATCAACGAAAACGGAGCTCGTTCTGGCGGTGCTGACAGTCGCAGCATCGTCGGAAGTTGTGACGAGATAGCTCGACACCGCTAGCCCCGCACATTTTTTGCGAACCTCTTGTTCTTGCGGACTTGCTCTGCAAATTCGGTGAACATTTCTGCAAATGGCCACGACTTTCGCCAAATCAGACCAATCGTGCGACTTGGAGACAGACCAGCGAATCGACGCGTGACGATACCCCGACCCGGGCCCGCCTCTACTTTTTCTGCGCACTCGGGCAACAATGTGACGCCCATTCCTGCTGCGACCATTTGCGCCAAAGTAGCCATACTCGTCGCCTGTATTTCGCTTGGTTCGCTAAACGCAAGTTGACACACTTGCGCTACTTGATCGCGAAGACAGTGCCCTTCTTCGAGAAGAATTACCCGTTCACCACGTAACTTTTCTAACTTGATTGGAGACTTCGTGCGTGCCAATTCGTGGTTTGACGGCATTGCCAGCAGAAATTTATCTTCACCAATTGGCGCAGAAAGAAACTCATCAGAAAAAACCGGCAACGCCAGGAGACCTAAATCAATTTCACCTCGACGTAGCGAATCAAACAAGTCGTTCGTCTTAAGTTCAAATATTCGCAAATTGGCGTCTGGGTGCATTGTTTTGAAAGAACGAACAATATCGGGCAATATATAAGGAGCAAGTGTTGGTATCACGCCAAGCCCGATCTCGCCGCGCAAGCGCTTTCCGTCATGCTTAGTTGCCTCAACAAGGCCAACCACTTCTCGCAAAACAACGCGAGCTCGTTTAAGCACTTCGTCGCCATTGGTCGTTAGTAACACGCCACGATTTGTTCGTTCAAACAGAGTGACTCCCAACTTTCGCTCAAGCTCTTTGATCTGTGCGCTCAACGCGGGTTGTGAGACGAACTGCTCATTGGCAGCGACGCCAAACGAACCCGAATCGGCGATCGCAACAAAGTAACGCAACTGTTGAAGGGTCGGCGGTGACATAACTAATTCTTATGATACTTTGCAAAAAGTACGATTTGCCTTATGCCTAGATATAGCCGAGAATGTGTGCATGACAAATAACCAAACCAGCAGTTGCCCTTTTTCGGGCGGAGCAATCACATCGGCAAACATGGGCACCACAAATTCAAAGTGGTGGCCAAATCAACTTAACGTCAGAGTCCTCCACAACAATCCAGAAGTTGGCGATCCGATGGATCCTGATTTCGATTATGCAAAAGAGTTCAAGTCACTTGATCTTGACGCAGTAGTAAAAGATCTCACCAACTTGATGACAGACTCACAAGACTGGTGGCCAGCCGACTACGGCCACTACGGACCGTTTTTCATCCGCATGGCATGGCACGCTGCTGGTACATATAGAATTCAAGATGGTCGCGGTGGCGGTGGAGCGGGCATGCAACGCTTTGCACCAACCAATTCGTGGCCCGATAACGGCAACCTCGACAAAGCACGACGCCTTCTTTGGCCGATCAAGCAAAAGTATGGCAACAAAATTTCGTGGGCAGACTTGATGATTCTCACCGGACACGTTTCACTCGAGACGATGGGTTTCAAATCGTTCGGCTTCGCCGGCGGTCGCCCAGACGTTTACGAATCAGACGACACTTATTGGGGCACAGAAACAACATGGCTTGCCGATGAGCGTTACTCAGGTGATCGCGAACTTGCCAATCCGTTAGCCGCAGTTCAAATGGGTTTGATTTATGTCAACCCAGAAGGCCCGAACGGAGTAGCAGACCCAGTGTTGTCGGCTCGCGACATTCGCGAAACATTTGCTCGCATGGCGATGAACGACGAAGAAACTGTTGCACTCGTTGCAGGCGGTCACACATTCGGTAAAGCACACGGTGCTGGCGACCCAGGCAAACATGTTGGCCCAGAACCCGAAGCAGCACCAATTGAGGCGATGGGTCTTGGTTGGTTGAACTCAATGGGTTCAGGTCGCGGTGTCGACACAATTACCAGCGGCATCGAAGGCGCATGGACAACTAATCCAACGAAGTGGGATAACGAATATTTCAAAATTCTGCTCGAGAATGAATGG
>CAMAWU010000082.1 GCA_945862025.1 Ferrithrix thermotolerans DSM 19514
GCCCTCGAGTCCTTTGGTGATTGCCGCTGCGATGTCATTCGCAGAGAGTGTGAGTTCAGCCATTTTGTGTATGTCCTTTCAGAAATATTTCAGATTCGGGTCTTAAGTTGTTCAAGTCGAGTACGAACTGTGTCATCAATAACTTCATCGCCAACCGTTGCGACTAATCCACCAAGAACTGATGGATCAATAACAACTTTGAGATTGAGTTTGCGACCAGTTGATTTGCTTAACGCTTCGGCGAGACGCTTCGTCTGATCGTCAGACAATGCAACTGCGCTTCGCACTTCTGCGACTTCGCGTTGTTGCTCACTTGATGCACGCTGCACAAGACGATCAACTATTGCTGGCAAGTCACGACCACGACCGGCGCCAATAATTAATGACACAAGTTGAATTGTTGTATTGCTGGCTTTGCCACCAAGTAATTCTTCGACAACTTGTTGACGACGTGCTGCCGGAATACTCGTATCGGTTAATGTGCTCCGCAACTTTTCGTTGGCTTCAATTGCGCGAGCCATGCGAAACAATTCGTCTTCGACGATATTTAGATTTCCTTCAGCCTGGGCTACTTCGAAAAGCGCTCGGCTGTATGCCTCAATCCGCGCGTCACTCATTTTGATGCTCCAACACTCTTAATGAAACCCTCAATTAAATCTTGTTGAGCGCGATCGTTAAGGCTCGCTGCAACTGCTGAGGAAATCGCTGCACTAGACAAGCGAGCGATCTCTCCGCGAAGTTCTTCACCACTTCGACCACGGGCAGCCGCCAGGTCGGCGACGGCCTTGGCTTCAAGTTCGGCGATCTCTTTTACGACTCGAGCCCGACCGTCAGCGATAATCGCTGCAGCCTGTGTATCTGCTTCATCCAAAATCTTTTTTCGCTCAGTTTCAATATCGCCGAGCGCGCGACGGATTCCGGATGCATCTGTTTCTGATTTAGCGCGTGCTTGCGCCGCATCATCAAGTTCTTTTTGAATCTTGGCCGTGCGTGCGTTCATCGCCTTGACAATCATTGGCCAGCCAAATTTGTAAAGTCCGGCAAAGACTATGCACGAGGCGATACCTCCATAAAGAATTTCGGCTTTTTCAGGAAACAACCAGTGATGCGTCTGACTCGGGTCTTCAACTGCGATCAACGCTGACAAAAATAATTTCACGAACGGGTTCCTTCCATCGCCTGTTGCACCGAGCGCGAAACAATTGCTGCATCAGGAGACACCCCAACAGCAATTTGTGTCGCACGAGTTGTAACAGCACCTACTGCAGTAACGATTTGGCTTTGTGCTGCAGCGCGAGCAGCGGCAACTTCGGCTTCGGCTGCAGTGCGACGCTGCGCAATCTGTGCATTGACCTGAGTAACTTTTTCTGAACGCTCTTTATCAAGTGTCTGTCGTGCAACTTCTAAACGCCGAGCAGCTTCGCTTCGAATTTCGGCAACTGCCACTTCGTAACGAGCAACATCTTGTTTCGCGCCGTCGCGAGTCGCCGATGCGTATTCATGGTCTGCTTGGATCGACTCGTATCGACTCGCCATGCCTTTGCGTACCTTGGGGACAAGGAACAATCGCATGAAGAAAAGAAAAACGATGAACGACCCAGCACCCCATGCCAACTCTTTTATTTCAGGAGCAATTGGATTCGGTCCAGCGCTAACTGGAGCGCCCTCTTCGCTACTTGTCTCAGCAGAGACGGCGTCAAACGAGACGCGCACCTGTGAAAACGAGTTGATGTTGACAAACGCTGTGAGCATGAAGTCTCTTATGCGTACTTAAGAAGAATGAATACAACGAAACCGATCAGCGCAAGCGCTTCGGTAAATGCAATGCCGAGGAACATCGTGGTTCGCACCATGCCTGCAGCCTCTGGCTGACGAGCCATTGATTCGATCGCACTTGCGAAAATGAGTCCGATACCAATTCCTGGTCCGATTGCTGCAAGACCGTAGGCAAAACCTGCGGAACCTGCGGCAGCAATGTTCTTCTCGTCGCCAGCCGCGGCATCAGCAGCCGCTTTGACGATCTTTGATAGTGCTTCCATTATTTGTGTCTCCTGTCTAGTTGTTATGTATTACTTATTTTTAGTGTTCTGGATGTACTGCGCCGGCAATATATACCGCCGCGAGAATTGTGAAAATATATGCCTGCAAAAACGCCACGAGAACTTCGAAGCCGGTTAGAAACACGAGCATGAAAAACGGCAAGACTCCGATCGGAATCAAAATCTTGTCGCGGGCCTGGAACATTGCTTCGCTAAGTAGAGCGAAAATAACGAGCAACAAGTGGCCAGCCAACATGTTGGCAAAAAGTCGCACGGCTAATGAGAACGGGCGAACAATTAATGTCGAAATAAATTCAATTGGCGTTACGAGAATGTAAAGCGCTTTCGGAACTCCTGGAGGAAATAACACGCTCTTGAAGTATCCGAAGAAACCTTGATGCTTGATTCCTTGGACATTGAAAATAACCCACACGAGAACTGCCAAGAACATCGGTATCGCCATTCGCGCCGTCGCTGGCATCTGAATGAACGGAATAATTCCTGGCATGTTGCATAAGTAGACGAACAAGAAAAGTGTCAACAAGAAAGGCGTCCAACCTAAACCGTCGCGACCCATTGTCTGCATGATGATGTTGTTCTCAATGAACTCAACGCTGACCTCGGCGAGATTGCGAGTGCCCTTTGGTGCGACTTTTGGATCTTTGCGAGCGGCGGATAGAAATAACAATGTGCCGATCAGTGCAGATGCAACAGCGATTAATCCAACTTTGTTTAAACCAGGAACAACATCCTTCCAACGAAGCAGTTCGTTGATCGGAGGAAATTCAAACGCGAGAATACTGTTGATGATCATTGGGATGAGCTTTCAGTTTGCTTTATTGGTTTAGAAGGTTTTGGTTTCAGGCCGGGAAATGCAAGTGACAAAGAAACATATCTTAATTCCCAAAATAAAAGACCAAGATGAGCAAAAATAATTGTTAATCCGAGGGGTAAAAGTTCTACCCATGCGAGATTGCGCACGGTGAAAACGGCGACCGCGACCAGTGCCAAGCGCAGTAGATAGCCAAACAACATCGATGTCATCATCAACGCATAGGAAATGCGTGCTGTATAGGCAACTAATGCAGCAGCCAGCGCAAAATTGCAGAACACAATCGCAATTGCATAGGCACAAGAAAAAGCGCCGTTGACCCCCCAAACAATTGCACAAGCTCCGATCACAACAGGCGAAACAAATAAACCGCGCTTGATAATGTCGCGCACGAGTGCTGCCTCTGGCGCTGGGCCAGTGTCGTGCATTGACAAAATCGAAATCTTCGTGTTTTCGTCAAGGGTCGTCATTTTGAATCGCTTTTTTGAATGTGACTAGTTGATAAGTTCTTTCGCTTCGCTTCTTGGATTTGCATATTGCCGTCATACACGTACCACATTCGAACAAAACTTCCGAGCAGAGAAAAAACACTGAGGGCAATCGTGAAAATTGGTCGCGTGCCCAGTGAATTATCCACTATTAAACCGATTACTAGAAAGATTCCAACGCTTACTGAAACCTCTGCGCCGCGCCCAAGCGAGTCATCGGATGGCGAAGCAGTACGCACGACTTGCTTGCGAGTTGGCAATAATTTCAACGGTCAGCCTTAAGAATTGTGTGCGTTCAACGGGGTGCAAAACGCTTGTGAATTGAGATACAAACTATAGGCAATATGGACAACCACGCAAACTGGGGCAAGTGCGGGGCAAGTGCCTCAGCGGATTGCTAATCGTTTGAGTCGGGCACAGGCACGGTCGCGGGCACAGTTTTAGCTTTTCGCTTGAAAAGTCCAGTGGCCCGAAATCGGTCATTAAATAGCGTGAACCAAACCAGCCCCGGAAGTAGCAACAAAAACGGCCAAAGACTAGTTGGGCCGTCTGAAAGCACTGGGTAAAGAACGAAGCCCGAAAGCAATGCTGTCCACGACCAAAGAATTACAACGGCTCGGCGCGGTCCGTGCCCCAATTTGATCAACCGATGGTGTAGGTGCCCCGTATCGGCAGTCGCAAAACCGACGCCACTTCGAGTTCGACGAATTATGGCAAAAATCACATCGATGATTGGCACGCCAAGCACGAGTAGCGGAATCAAAAGTGGTGCCAAAAAGAAATAGGTCTGACCACCGTCTGACTTGATATCTGGACTGGCTCGACCGCCAACGACACTTGTCGAAACAGCAATTAATAATCCGAGCAATAATGCGCCACTGTCACCCATAAAAATTTTTGCAGGATTGAAGTTGTACGGTAAAAAACCTAAACAGATTCCAACAGTGATGATTGCTACCAATGGTCCGATATTTGGTTCGCTGAGTAATCCGTTTGTTCCGAGATGACGGCTGTAAATAAAAAATGCAACAGCGGCAATCGCCACGATTCCTGCTGCAAGACCGTCAAGGCCGTCAATCAGATTTATCGCTTGCGTCATACCAAGTAACCATAAAACTGTGAACAGTGGGATCCAATCGCGAGACAGCACAAACACATCGACGAATGGCGCTCTGAAATAAATCATCGTCACGCCAAACCAAACAAGAGCTATTGCTGCGACTACAACACCAGTTACTTTCATTGGCGCCGAAACTTCACGAATGTCATCAACTAAACCAAGAATGAAAACAATTAATCCAGCAACAATCACACCGAGCAGTTCTGAGTTGTTATGAAAAAGCGGATCAAAACGATCCATCTGCCACGCGACTGCGATTGCTACCACGAGCGCGATAAAAAATCCGATACCACCAACGTCGGGAGTTGGCTCGGGATGACTGCGCCGCTCATCAGGTGTCGCCATCCAGTTATTTTGGCGGGCGAATTTTGCAATAATCGGCGTGGCAATTGCCGTCACTACAGCCGCCACACCGCCGATAAATAAGTATCCAACAAGGTCACTCATTTTTTATATTGGCACTATTTCTTCATTTTTGCATAAACAGGAAACTTCGCACACAGTTGAGCAACTTTGCCACGAACTTCTGCAATTTTCGCCGTGTCGTTGCGATTACGCAATGTTGTTGCAATATATTCAGCGATCAACGGCATCTCGGCTTCGCGCATTCCTTGAGTTGTAACCGATGGCGTACCGATGCGCACACCACTTGTGACGAACGGACTGCGTGGATCATTTGGGATCGCATTTTTATTTAATGTGATGCCTGCAGTATCTAGAACAAGTTGTGCTTCTTTGCCGGTTAGTTCAGCGTCAAAGGGTTGCAAGTCAACAACCATCATGTGCGTGTCTGTGCCGCCCGAAACCAGTCTGAATCCGTGACTCGCAAGTGCGGCCGCCAATGCTGATGCGTTCTTGACTATTTGATGGGCATACTGAGTAAAACTTGGCTGTAACGCTTCGTGAAAGGCAACGGCTTTTGCGGCAACTGCATGTTCAAGTGGCCCACCTTGGCTACCAGGGAAAACAGCCTTATCGATAATCGGCGCAAGTTCTGCGCGACACAAAATGCAACCGCCGCGTGGGCCACGCAAAGTTTTGTGTGTCGTAAATGTGACTACATCTGCAAATGGCACTGGGTTTGGATGTGCGCCTCCCGCAACGAGTCCAGCAATGTGTGCGATATCAAACATCATGTATGCGCCAACTTCGTCGGCAATTTTTTTAAATGGTTCTGGCTCAAGTCGGCGTGGATAAGAAGTTGTACCTGCAACAATTAGTTTCGGCTTATGTTCAATTGCTAGTTCTCGAATCTCATCAAAGTTCAAACGCTCATCAGTTGCGCCGACTTTAAACGAGTGAAACTTATACAAAATTCCACTTGCGTTTACCGGGGAACCATGCGTTAAGTGACCGCCGTGATCAAGGCTCAAACCTAAAACTGTGTCACCTGGTTTAAGTAGGCCGAGATACACAGCCATGTTTGCGCTGGCACCCGAATGCGGTTGAACATTCGCATGATCGGCACCGAATAACTTTTTCACTCTTTCAATTGCAAGTGCCTCAACATCATCGACGACGGCATTGCCACCGTAATAACGCTTACCTGGGTAGCCCTCACTGTATTTATTTGTCAAAACTGAACCTGTTGCAGCCATCACATCTGGTGAAGTGAAGTTCTCGCTGGCAATCAATTGCAACCCGGTTGATTGTCGCACGCGCTCAGCCTCAAGCAGGTCAAAAATTGCAGTGTCACGATTCGTTTCAGATGGCCAGGTCATTATTTACTTCTTTCGTTTTAAGATTTTTTGTTCTCTGACAACTCAATTTCACGAAGTTGCTCAACTCTGCGCTGATGTCGACCACCTTCAAATTCGGTGCTTAGAAACTTATCAACTATTTGTTCTGCAAGTTCTGGCGT
>CAMAWU010000083.1 GCA_945862025.1 Ferrithrix thermotolerans DSM 19514
CGACTACTTGCGATTTACAATCTCGTCACCATTGGTGCCTACGGTGTCGGACAATTATTAGTTTTCAACTTTGACGCGCGCAACATCAGTGGTTATGCATTCGCCGCGATCGTCGCGTCGCTGGCGGTGATTCCGGTTGCGATTTCAGAACAAGCGGCCACACCCGAAATTGAAAATCATGTTCACGTCAGCCTGCGCGATCTCGCAAAAATTGTGCCGACAGGTTTCGGTGCGATTCTTCTAGTCGGCCTTGCCCACGGTGGCATTCTCGGCATGGCTGTAATTCATGCAACGCGCGAAGGACTCAGTAATGGACGAGTTGGAATCCTTATCGCTGCATTACAAATTGGCGGCATGGCACTAACTTGGCCGATTTCTTCAGCTTCTGACGACATTGATCGTCGCATCATCGGATTATTGTGCTGTCTCGCTGTCATCACCCTCAGTGCCGTCATGCTTTCGCAACCAACGAACAACAACTGGACAATCTTGTTGTTGTTTCTAATCGGTGGGTTCAGTTTTCCGCTTTATGCCATTGGTGGTGCCTACACCAACGACTGGGTCTCGCCCGAACAAATGGGTGCTGCCGCCTCACAACTCGTCACGCTTTATGGATTAGGCGCGATGCTCGGGCCGCTTGTTGCCGCACCATTTCTTGACATTCTCGGCGCACAGGGTTTTGCATGGTCAATCATTTCGCTGCACGCACTCGTTTTGTTGTTTTTGATTTATCGCATCCGTGCTTGGCACGCGCCCGTCACGACAAAACATTGGGATGATGTCTCTTTTCACGGACGCGCATTTTTTATCCCAGCAACAATTGCATCGTTAGGTGTGGGTCGAAAAACTAAAAGACCCTAAATCGACTAGTTAAATTAATTCGCTCGTACTAATTTGCTAGGCAATTTTTGCGATTAAAACTCCGACGCCAGCGAACTGCAGTGCAACAGCTACAACTGTGAACACATGCCAAACTTCGTGATAGCCAAAAACATTCGGCTTAAGATGAGGTCGCTTTAAATAAAACAAAATTGCGCCAACTGTGTAGACGATTCCTCCGAGTGCAAACAGTAAAAGACTTACAAACCCGGTAACTCGGTAAGACCAAGGCAAAACAATCAGTGCTGCCCAGCCAATAATTAAATACATTGCACCAGAAGTCTTATGCGCACGCCAAGTCATTTTTAGTGCGATACCAACGCATGCCGCCACCCAAATTGTTATTAAAAATGGGATTCCGATATGTCGTGGTAACGCCAGCAAACAAACTGGGGTGTAAGTGCCAGCAATCAAAACATAAATCATCGCATGATCAAGCTGACGCATCGTGCGTTGTGCGCGTTGTGAACGCGTCAGTAGGTGATACGAAGCAGATGTCGAAAAAAGCGCAAACAGTGAAAACACATAAATTAAAACTGCCCATCGTGCAAGACCAGTCGGCGTAACCATCGTGAGTATTACCCCGGCCGGGACAGTTGCCGCAACGGCTACGCCATGAATGCGACCGCGCCAACTTGGTCGCCACTTGCCGATTTCATGCTGAAACACAGGAACATGCGGCACCTTGCACCTCCAACCGATAATGGTTAACTAGCGACAGTGTAACTTTTGAGGCATGGCTATTAACGGATATGAGTTTGATCGGTTCTTGCGATATGACGAGATGGTTGCGTGGCTAAATGCAATTGCTGCGAAGTACCCGAAACTTATCAGCGTTGAGTCGTATGGCACGTCACATCTCGGCCGCGATCTAATGCTTGCCACAATCACCGACACGACGACTGGCGCACACAATACAAAACCAGCACATTGGATCGACGCCAACATTCACGCAACTGAAGTAACGGGTGGTGCAGCGGCGCTATACATCATTCAAGATCTCGTTGAAAAATTTAATGCTCGCGACGAAACAGTTATCGAAGCACTACGCACGCGAACTTTTTATATTGCACCTCGCGTCAACCCCGACGGTGTTGAAGATGCACTCGCTGATAAGCCGCTGTATCACCGCTCAAGTGTGCGAGCTTGGCCGTGGCGCGATGGCCATTTGTGGCCGGGTCTTCATCCGCAAGATATCGACGGCGACGGAAAAATTCTAACGATGCGAATTGCTGACCCTGATGGTGGATGGATTGAACACGAGCAAGAATCTCGCGTGATGGTTGCAGTAGGCCCACTCGGAGCCCCAAAAGGCAAGACGCGTTACAGATTAATTCAAGAGGGCCTGATTGAAAATTACGACGGCTTCACGATTGATCAACCACGCGACCCGGCCGGTCTTGACTTGAACAGAAACTTCCCTGCAGGTTGGGGTGTGAACGTGCTCGGCTCTGGTGATCATCCGCTCTCGGAACCAGAAGTTGATTCACTCGTGCGCGCGGTGAAAGCGCGACCAAATGTTTGCGGCTACAACGCGTTTCATACTGCGGGTGGTTTTATGTTGCGACCAAGTAGTAGCAAGAGTGATTCAAAGTTGCCACCGGTTGATTTGTTTTTCTTCAAAGAGTTCGGCAAACATTCGACACCGCTAACGACTTATCCTGTGCATTCGGTTCTTGAAGATCTGACATGGGATAAATCTTCGGTGATGGGTGGTGCTGGCGATGACTGGGCTTACGACCATCTCGGTGTCTATTCGTGGACAACAGAATTCTGGGATGCCGTGTTTCATGCAACTGGTGAGCACTCAAGCACGGATGTTTGGTACGTCGGGCCAACTGTTGAACAAGATCTCGCCGTGTGCAAATGGTCAGACATTCATGCACCTAACAGTTACGTCAACTGGTACAAGTTTGATCACCCACAACTAGGCCAAGTTGAACTCGGTGGCGCAGATTCATTTCGAATTTGGACAAACGCGCCGCCATCAAAGTTGCGCGCTGAAATTGCAAACCACGCCGAAGTTGCCGTGTATCAGGCAATGGCATCGCCACGACTTGAGATCAAACATACAAAAGCCGAATCGTTAGGTGATGACGTTTGGCGTGTTGAACTCGGCGTTGCTAACACCGGCTGGCTGAGTACCGAAGTCACGAGACTTGCTCGCGATCACAAACTTGTTTTGCCGATCACGGTTGAAATTTCAGGCGCAACAACAATTGGTTGTGATGCGCGTGCGAAGGTTGGCCAGTTGTCGGGGCGGGCAATGTTTCTGTTGAACGGCGGCGCGATGTCTGATGGCACGCCTGATCGAGTTATGCACTCGTGGGTCGTTCGCGCAAGCCGTGGCACCGAAGTTGCACTCATAGTTCGTCACCCGCGTTGCGGCGAAGTCTCGATGACTCTAATACTTAATTAGTTTTAATTTCAAGTTCGTCAGGGACGGTGAATTTTTCGTGTGATTTTGCGGCACGAACCCAAATATAAAGAGCGCCAGAGATACCTACAATATTCGGTAACGCGACAAACCAATCGCCGATCATCGCACCGTAACTAAACCAGCCGATACAGCAGGCAAATAACAACGCGTTCATTGTTGTCGAAACACCATAAAGATGCTCGGTGCGATACACGCGTACAACTTGAGGAATTATCGCAGGAGTACCAATCGCAATAGTCACCCAACCCATAACTGCGAGCGAATAGTTAATCGCAATCAAACCGATAATTAAAGTCGCACTGATAGCAAGAATTGGCACCCAAAGCTTGATTTTTTTGTGTTTCACACACACAAACAAAATCAATACAATCGCAATCACGACATTGGCATTAGCAAAAGTAAGTTGTGGATCAGGCTTGCTGAGTCCGTAAATCGTCCACAGCAGTGAACCACAACAGCCTTGCAAAAACGAACCAGGCGATAATCCTTCGGTTGAGTTCTTGATGAACACGCGAAATACTTGCGGCCAAATGAACGAGACTGACAACATTGTCGCAAGAATTCCGACGATTCTGCTAGTAGTCACCCATTTAGAGTAGTCCCCGAGTCAATCAAGTAATCGTCTATTGCTAGCGTTCAAGTTGTGATAACGACTTACGGATTCTCAATCGCGACGCCAAATAAAGATTTGCGTCAGTCAGCGATAGATACTGTGTTTCGTTGGCTCGACGATGTACACCCACACGAAAAACGCACCAACTCGACGCCTGTCAATATTCGCCACAGCCCAAATGATGCAATTTTTCGTGTTGATGTTCTCGAGCAAGATAGCAAGCAAGCCGCCGCTCGTGGCACGACGGTGACTCTGATTACCTCAAAAGATGAGTTGTACTTTGATCTTCGTCGCACATTGCGCCCAACAAAATCTGCGCTTCTGCCACGACGCACGATCGACCGACCAGAACCACGACTCAATAAATTAACCCTTGAAATAGTCAAGTTATTTAAAGTCCGCGATGCCGAAAAATTAATTGACGCAGAAATTACTATCGCTAACGATCAATTGAGCGGGCAGTCACTTGCTGCGTTTGCTGAAGCACCAAGTCGGCGATTGCCAATTTTGATTGAAGTGATCGTAGGTAAACCTGCCGCAATCACCAGCTCTGCAACAGCAAAACATCTCGCGGGCATTGCCCATCTCGCCCACGTTTCGTCACATGTGGCTGATGAAGCGTTCAATAACTTATATGGCGCAAAAGCTATCGGCTCGGGTTGGATAACGGTTATTTGGCCACGAGGAGCCGCGCCCGAGAAATTTCATCAGCAAGACGATGACGAAGTTGTAAATCAATTGATTGCTGCTTCGGTCGGCTCACTAGCAACTCTTCAATTGACGCCGCCAAAGTCACGAGTCGAAACTGGCATAGATAACTCGCAAATCACACCCGCTAATCTGATAGCCCACTTGACTCAGGAACGGGATCAATTGCAAGAGAACTACCAAGGGCTCTACGAGAATCTAGAGTTGTCAGACCTCAGAACAGCCGAAATAGTTGAGAGTGCTGAAATGGACCGGGACAAGCTCGTGGCAATACTCACATCACCACGAACTGATCTAGCTGCCGTCACTAATGCACAAAATCCTGATTATTTAGCGCGAGTTGATGAGGCTGTAATATTTGCGAGTCAAAAATTTAAAAATTTAGTGTTTCATCCAAGATCACTTACTTCATCTTCCAAAACTGAATTAATGAATGGAAAAAGAATTCTTAACAAGCTTTATTACTTAAACCAAATTGCAGGAAACCTTAGGTCAGGGAAATTACTCAAGCAAAATTTTATATTAGAATGCACTGAGCAAATACCAAATTTCATACCATCAATCGGCGCCGACGCAACAAACCAATTTGCGCAAGATTATGCAATCGAATGGAAGGGTGAAAACGTA
The DNA here is from genome assembly GCA_945862025.1 of Ferrithrix thermotolerans DSM 19514. Taxonomy (GTDB): domain Bacteria; phylum Actinomycetota; class Acidimicrobiia; order Acidimicrobiales; family Ilumatobacteraceae; genus BACL27. The sequence goes on from CAMAWU010000083.1 coordinate 5,268, forward strand.
TTGGCGAAACCCCATATTCGTTGTGGCGATGCGCGAATTCACTTTTATCACGACACACAGACGAACGAAATTGTTGTCGCCTATATCGGCCGACACCTGCGAGACAAATCAACTAATTAGTTGCGTTTAGTGGTGCTTTGCCAAATTGCTTGTACGGCTCTTGAGCCAAGAAACGGTCTAGCCAAACGATAAACAAGACCCGGCACGACGACGCTTTTGTTTTTGCGCAATCCACTTAACGCCGCGCGCACAACATCATCTGAGTTAATCCATAACCACTTCGGCACTCGCTGGCGTAAATGTGCGAGTCCCGCATGCTGATGCAATTCGGTTCGCACATATCCAGGGCAGATGACACAAACTCGCACACCAGAACCGCGAACTTCTAAATTCAAACTTCGACCGTAAGACATCACATAAGTTTTAGCCGCAGCGTAAAGCGCCGATTTCGGCATCGGGGTGAACGCGGCAATGCTCGAGACGATCACAACTTCTCCGTTCTTGCGCTGAACCATTCGGGGCACGATTGCTTCGCAGACTTCGATGACACCAGTTGCCAGCAGCATGTTCAACTTTACAATTTCGTCTTTTGGTGTTGTGCCGACTCGCGCCGCACGAGTTATGCCCGCGTTCAATACAAGAAAATCTGCGTCGCTCGCCGCATCAATGACGCTTTGCACTCCGGCACTAGTGCTCAGATCAGCAACAACAACCTGTGTCTGCGCGCCAAACTTTTGAAGTTCGCTGGCTAAAGACTCAAGAAGTTCGCGGCGGCGCGCAACCGCGACGATGTCGTATCCACTCTTTGCCAACATCATCGCAAACTCTCGACCAATGCCCGAAGAAGCACCAGTGATTAGCGCAATTTTACGGGTGG
>CAMAWU010000084.1 GCA_945862025.1 Ferrithrix thermotolerans DSM 19514
AAGAGCATCTTTGGCACCGTCGTCAACGGTCACACAACCAGCAGACTGGGCAGCAAATGCAATCCATAGTTTTCGCGCTGTCAGTTCTCGCTTCTTTGGTAAAAACTGCGTACCTGCGCCAGCGACTTTGTTAAATGCGTCAAGCACAACATTTGCCCGCTTTGCCGAAGCAATAACGGTTCGCACTCCAGACCAAGATGCGATTCTCGCCGCCGCAAGTTTTGAAGCCATTCCACCACTACCGCGAGTGTTTGTCGAACTTCCAGCCCGAACGGAAAGTAGTTCGTCATCAGCATTTACAGTTTCAATAAATACTGCAGTCGGGTCGACACTTGGATCAGCCGTGTACAGACCTTTTAAGTCTGTAAGCAAAATTAAGACATCAGCCGAAACGCTATGGGCTACGAGTGCTGCGATTCGATCGTTATCGCCGAACCGAATTTCGTCGCTAGCAATCGCATCATTTTCGTTAATAACTGGAACGCATCCCAACTCAAGTAGTCGCACAAGAGTTTGTCGGGCATGAAGATATTGATGACGATCAATGAAATCGTTTGGAACGAGCAAAACTTGCGCACCAACAAGATCATGTCGATCTAGTTGCACGTTGTACTCCTGCATCAACCGACTTTGTCCGGCGGCGGCTAACGCTTGCAGCGTCGGCATATCAGTTGGTCTTTTGCCGAGTTTTAATGCTGCGACGCCGCCTGCAACAGCGCCCGAGGTTACGACTAGAACCTCATGATTCAATTTACGCAATGCTGCAACTTCGTCGCACAGTGCCATCACCGCCGACGAGTTGATATTGCCTTGGTCAGTCGTAATCGAAGACGTTCCAATTTTTACAACGATACGCACGACTGTTACTCCGGTGTGTAATCGAAAGAGAATGTCCCGATCCATACAACGGCGCCTTCGGTTGCACCTGCTCGGGCCAACAATCTTGGTATGCCGAGCCGCGACATTCGGTCGTCGATGTAATTGAGTGCATCAGCATTAGTTAGATCGTTCAATGCAATTGACCGCTCAATATCACGGCCGTGTAAACGAAACTCATTTGCGTTGATTCGTTCAACTTGAGTGCCATTTGGCTCTGGTCGAAATGTAACCGGACCTTGAGGTGGTGCATCTGTTGTGCGAGCCTCAGCAACGAGCACTGCGAGTTTGTTCAGAACTTCTCGCACGCCATCACCTGTTACCGCCGACATCTTCTCGCCAGTCCATGAAGCAAGAACTTCGGTAGGTGCAGAATCAGTTTTTGTCGCAACAATCAATCTTGGGCGATCAAGAAGTTCAGGTTGATATGCCTTGAGTTCGCGCAACAGAATCTCTTCTTGGTCTTTTGGAGAAATCTCTTCCATTGAGACAAGATCTACGAGAACGCATAAAACTCGAGCGCGTTCAATGTGGCGCAAAAATTGGTCGCCAAGACCTTTGCCCTCACTCGCACCTTCGATGATCCCTGGAATGTCAGCGATCACAAATTCTGTTGTGTTGTTCAAGCGAACTACACCTAGGTGAGGTTCGAGAGTTGTGAATGGGTAATTAGCAATCTTTGGTTTGGCCGCCGACACAGAACTGATGAAAGTACTTTTGCCAGCATTTGGAAAACCGACCAGCGCAACATCGGCCATCAACTTCATCTCAAGTTTCAACCACCGCTCAACACCATGCTCGCCTTGCTCGGCAAATTTTGGAGCGCGGCGCCGATTTGATAAAAATCGAGCATTGCCACGACCGCCCTCTCCGCCTTGAGCGGCCAGAAATCGCGAACCATGCTGCGCAAGATCGGCCAGCGAGTCACCGGTATACATATCTTTAACTACGGTGCCTTCAGGAACGCCAATCAATAATTCTTCGCCCCGTCGACCGTGTAGATCTTTACCCATTCCAGAAATGCCATCTTGTGCACGACGGTGCGGGTGATCACGAAATGCGAGCAAACTTGCCACATTGCGGTCGGCTACAAGCCACACCGAACCACCATTGCCACCATCGCCGCCGTTTGGTCCACCATTAACAACAGGACCCTCGCGACGAAAACTAACGCAGCCACTACCGCCGTCACCACCACGAACATTAAGTTGGGCTTCGTCAACAAAGGCGCTCATTATTCTCCAATTTGAGTCTGCGCAACAAAAGCAGACGCTTCAAGGCTACAAGCGTCAATCTAGGGTCACCCTTTGCCTAGGGTTGTTGAAATGGAAAATGAGAATCCGAAATCTCGCGCTGAATCGTGGGCTGAGACAATGCTTGGTCACACAGCAGATGCGAGCGGAGGCATTACTCTCGCCCACTCAGATTCTTGGGCTGGTTCGGGCACACGAGAGTTGGTTGACCGTCGCTCACGCGAAGAATTAGAAAACGAAAACTTGACCGTGTTGGCTACACGAAGCTTTTCTGGTGGCAATCGTGTTCTCGAAGAAGAGCCTGACCCATTCCGTACTTGTTTTGAACGCGACCGAGATCGAATTTTGCATGCATCATCATTTCGGCGTTTGGCCGGCAAAACACAGGTTTTTGTCTTTCCACAAGATCACCAACGCACGCGACTCACTCACGCGCTTGAGGTTTCACAGGTTGCTACTTCTGTGGCACGCGCGATCGGCTTAAATGTCGCACTCACCGAGGCAATTGCTTTAGGTCATGATTGCGGACACGGACCAGGCGGACATGCCAGCGAAGATGCGCTTTCGCCATATGTTGAGGGTGGTTATGACCACGCCGTATGGGGCGCTGATGTAACACTCGTTCCACTCAATTTGTGTGTCGAAACTCTTGACGGCATTCGCAATCATTCGTGGTCGCGTCCCGCCCCACAAACACCCGAAGGAGAAGTGGTGTCTTGGGCTGATCGTATTGCATATGTCTGCCACGATTTTGAAGACTCGGTTGCAGCAGGTGTCGTGACGACTGATCAGCTACCAGAGCAAGTGCGCGTAGTTTGCGGTGTTCGACGCGATCAGCAGCTACGAACATTTATTGGCGCGATGATTGACGCAACTGCTGCTACTGGTCGAATTGCAATGGAGAACAAATGCGCCGATGCTTTGGCGACATTTAGAAAATTTAATTATGAAAATATCTATATGCGCAAAGAATCTCGCGGTCAAGCAGAATCTGTAATTCGTCTATTACGAGCACTCGTTGAGCACTATATTGCTAACCCAAGATTGATGTATTCACCTGGTGAACGAAACTTGTTTGACGCCAATAGCAATGAGGCAATTAAATTAGCAGTCACATATGTTGGCGGTATGACCGACCGATTCGCATGTCGTCAAGCGATTTTTTTGCTCAACTGGACGGAATCGCAACTGCCAAAAGGAATCGGAATCTAGACTTTCATCAATGAGGACAACAATATGAAACAAAAAATGTGGATTGATACTGACACCGCGTCCGACGATGCTGTGGCGTTAATTTTGGCTCTGAAAAGTCCAATCACTGATGTGGTGGCGATTTCAATTGTTGCCGGAAATGTGCCAATTGATCTTGGAGTGCAAGCAGCGCTGTACACAGTCGAGATGTGTAAGGCGAATGTGCCAGTTCATGTTGGTGCCATCAAACCGCTTGTGCGGATTTTTGCATCTGCACAAAATGTCCACGGAACTGACGGCATGGGCGATATTGGATTAAAACTAAGTGGCAGAACACCGACTTCACATCAAGCAATTCGCGAGATGATTTCGGTATTCCGTCAAGCACCAGGTGAAATTGACTTGGTAACTCTCGGACCACTAACGAATATTGCACTCGCCTTGTCTATTGAACCAGAGTTTGCAAAATGGGTGCGACGATGCGTAATCATGGGAGGCACTGCGGTACTCCCTGGCAATGTAACCGCTGCATCTGAATTCAATGTTTGGGCAGACCCAGAGTCGGCTCGAATTGTTTTTGACTCTGAGTTACCCCTTGAAATGGTTGGCTGGGATGTCTCAGTTGCCGATGCAGTTATCCCCGATGAACTCGCTAATGAACTGAGCGGGTTGAGTGATCTCGGTAAGTTCGCAATGTCGATTCAGCGTCAAGTGCGAGAGTTCTGTCGAACCGAGACAAAACTTGACGGCTTTGATCTTCCTGATCCAATTGCGATGTCTGTAGCACTTGATACAAAAATCGTCAGTTCGGAGATTCGCAAACACGTTCGCGTCAATCTTGGCGATGGTGATACACGCGGACAAACGATCGTTGATCATTTAGAGATCATCAATAATCGCGATAATTGCAGAGTTGTGCTGCGCGTCAATCGTGAAAAATTCGTCGCAATGTTGCGAGCCGCGCTCGCGAACTAAATAGCTAGTTATTCGCAGGATTAACGTCAACAACCTTACGACCACGACGTTCAGCAAACTTGACGTTGCCGTTTACAAGAGCAAACAACGTATCGTCGCTGCCCTTGCCAACATTCTTTCCTGGGTGCACTTTCGTGCCACGCTGACGAATCAAAATTGTGCCTGCGTTAACAAGCGTGCTATCAAAAACTTTTACGCCGAGACGTTGTGCATTTGAGTCTCTGCCGTTTCTTGTAGAACCGCCACCTTTGGTCTTTGACATGATTTAGCCTTTCGCTATCGAAGTAATCTCAACGAGGCTATAGCGCTGACGGTGTCCGAAGCGTCTGCGCTGGTTAGTTCGTCGCTTGTACATAAAACCATCAATTTTTACGCCCGCGACTTCGCCGATTACTTTGCCTTTAACCGACGCTTTGGCGAGTTGGCTCGGTGTTGCGAGAATTGTTTCGCCGTCAACAAGCATTACTGGGGTTAAAGAAACCTCGGTTCCTGCAGCGACACCTAAAAGCTCGACCTGAACTTGTTGGCCTTGAGCGACCTTTTCTTGTTTTCCACCTGAGGCGATAATTGCGTACATATTGAAGACAGATCCTATCGGTTTGTTTGGTGAAGTAGTGGCTGTTTTATATTGATTGGGTTAAGTAGTTAGTTGGGAAATTTAGTCGAGCATCGAGTGGTCGACGATGATTCCGCGGCCTTCACAAGTCGGGCAAGAATCAACGAAATTAGTTAGCAAACCTTCGCCGATGCGCTTGCGGGTCATTTCAACAAGCCCCAATTCAGAGATGTCAAAGACTTGGGTGCGGGTTTTGTCACGCGAGAGGGCACTCTTAAAACGGTCAAGTACTTTGCGACGATTTTCTCGGGTCTCCATATCAATGAAGTCAATGACGATGATTCCGCCAATATCTCGCAGTCTCAATTGTCTTGCGATTTCATCTGCTGCCTCGAGATTATTGCTGAAAACAGTCTCTTCAAGGTTTGTTTTGCCGACATTCTTTCCGGTATTGACATCGATCACGGTTAAAGCTTCGGTGTGTTCAATCACCAGTGAACCACCAGACGGCAGCCAAACTTTAATATCTAATGCTTTATGAATCTGCTCGTGGACATGTTGGTTTTCGAAAAGTGAAAGACCTTCTGCTTGCCCATCATAGAACTCAACTCGGTCTAGAAATTCAGGATTGAAGTCTCCGATGTATTGACGCACTTCTTCGTAGAGTTCGCGGTCGTCAATGATGATTCCGCGATAGTCGCTGCTGAATTCTTCTCGAATCACTCGAACTGCTAGTGGTGGCTCGCGATAAAGCAATGTTGGACCACTTGCTTTTTTGGACTTTTCTTTGATCTCTTCCCAAAGTGCAAGCAACCTCGCCATATCTGTGCGAAGTTCATGTTCTGTCGCATTTTCGGCGGCGGTTCGCACGATTATGCCGTGTTCATCTGGTTTGACTCGATCTAAAATTGATCGCAATCTGCGTCGCTCATCGTCTGGCAATCGCTTTGAGATTCCGTAGGTGCGCGAATCTGGAATAAGTACCACGAACCGTCCTGGTAGTGAAACCTCTTGAGTCAATCGACCACCCTTGGCACCAATTGGATTTTTCGTTACTTGACAAAGAATCAACTGCCGAGCCTGAAGAACCTGCTCAATGCGTGGTTCTGGACCTTGTTCAACTACGTCTTCTTTGTCAAATTGAACATCGCCGCGATATAGAACTGCATTTTTGGGGGTTCCAATATC
>CAMAWU010000085.1 GCA_945862025.1 Ferrithrix thermotolerans DSM 19514
ACTGTGTTGTCTGAACCGCCAGCCTGACCGTCGGTCACGAGACAATAAACAACCTCATCACCCTGCGCGACCCAAGTTGCAACCGTTCCACCCGATCCAAAATCAACATCATCAGGATGCGCCACAACCACCAGAATTTTCATAAGCCCCTAACGCTAACGCCAATTATCGCGTGAATAAAAAGTCGTCAGCTAATTTGGGCGATCTTGGTCGCCGTCACCTTTGTAGATTATTTCGGTGTCCGGCAAGTTAGTGAACAACCAACGTTCGACAGTTGTCTGGCTAAACGGTGAAAAATATTCAGGAACGACACAGTCTGTGAATTCGCCGCAGTTGGCGAATCCGGCCTCATTGAGTTGACCTCCGTCAAGACCCCACGACAGCAGATCGATGTATTCGTCGCCGTTAGTGAGCATCTCTTGAATCAATGGCTGAATTGCTGATTTGAGACAGATTTCAGCACCAACAACATCAATAATTCTGATACAAGATCGATCATTCGCAAAGAGCCGGCGAAAGAATAAAATTCCAACAGTTTTAGCGTTCAGCATCACTTCGCGCACCTCGTATTTGAACCGTGGATGGTTCAAATAGCGGTGGCACAAATAGTCGATATCTTTCAAGGTCTCAAGGAATCCCAATCTTGATACCGCATTGCGCAACTCCTCGTCTGATTTGATTACTGCGAGCGAAGACGCCGCTGAGCCATACGTCTGTGAGTAAAAACTAGACGAAGGTGGATTCTTGATAATTTTAAACTCGTCAATTTGATTATTTACTATCACATGGTGGTTCATTACATCACATGAATACCCTAGAAACTTATACACGTCTCGCGTATCTGCAGAAATACCCGTAGAAAAAATACTTTTCGGTTTCAATTCATCAATCAGAAATCTCAATACGGCTAATCCGGCTTTATATTTTCGTAAGTGAGCGTCAGGACGTGCTTTCCACATTGATAACGAAATTCGCGAGTGAGAAACATTTGTCGGCAAATAGCCAAGTATCGCGATCAATTCATTTGAGAGTGGTTCAAAAGCAAGAGCGAAATTCAACCGACCATCTTTTTCAAGAAACATGTAATCAAGTAGCTCTCTATCACGCGAGAGAACATGACCGATCTGCCAGTGCTGATCTATGAAATTGCTGACAGTTTCAATATCCGCGTGGTCTCCGAAGCGCAAATTGAGACGCGGATTCGGACTAGTTTTCGCCGCCATTGATTGAAATATTCTGCCCGTTGATAAACGATGACTTTGTCGAAAGTAAAAACTCAACCGAATCTACAACCTCAGAAATTGTGCAGTGGCGTTTCATTGGATGTTTATTTTCAATATCTTTGCGCAAAAACTCTGGGAAGTGCTCCACATATTTAGTCTCAACAAACGACGGCGACACTGCATTGATCCGCAATTCATTACCGGAATATTCTTTGGAAAGCGATTTAATCAGACCAAGTAAGGCGAATTTTGAAGTGATATACGAAGTTTCACCTTTTTTAGGCGATCCGATCATGTCGGTAAGCATCAACACCACGCGAATTTGACGCGGGTTTTGTTTTCGAGTTGCTACGACCTTCGTTAGTAAAGATACGGCTGATAAGAAATTTGTTTGATAATCAGCAAGCAACTGCTGAGATGTGCTGGCGACGAAATTTTGCATTCTCATAGGACTCGCGGCGAAATGCACCACTTCATCAATCTCGGCGAAATTCACTTTGCCGTCAAAATCAGTCAAAAAATCTGGATTAGAAAAATCTGAAATAATATCGATTATCCGAGGGTCATCGTCATTAATTTTTGGCAGTGGACTGCGGCTTTGAGCAATGATCTTTACATCATTGGGTAAACGCGAAATCAGTTCTTGTCCGAACGAAGACGAAGCACCCGTTATCAAAATTGTTCTGCTCATCTGACCACCACACCAATCTTGGCACGAACGCAGATGACGCTGTCTTTGTTAGTAATAGTTGCTTCGATCTTCGCGGATTTAAACGCAGGGCTGAGTTGTGTAATCGCACCGCTGATACTTACACGCTCACCAGCGAAAACTGGTTTTGCAAATTCAACAGTGATGTCAGTGAGCAAACAATTCTCTCCTGGCAAGTGGACACCAACGAGTTCAGAAAAAAACGATGAGCAAAGCATTCCGTGAGCAACCTGGTCGATGTACCCAGATTTATGTGCATAATCACCGTCTATATGCAATGGATTTGAATCTCCTGAAATTTCGGCAAAACTCTGGATTAATTCGCGGTTTATCTCTCGATGAAACTCGGCCGACATTCCAACATACAAATCGCTGAAGACAAGGGTCTTCATTGATTAACTTTCGTCAAAATCAACTCAATAATTTCTCCAAGATTTTGTAAATCTTCAACTTCGTCAAGCGAGAACTGAATCTCAAAAATCTGTTCCATCGTCATCAATAATCGAATTTGGGCTAAAGAATCCCAATCAGCGATATCTGATGCAGAAGTCGTTGCAGAAACCAACAAATTAGGATCAGAGAAAACTGTGCGAAAAATTTCAGCACATGAATTCAAGACGTCCTGATAACTTTTCATTACCTCAAGACTACTTTCAATGGAAGTTCATCGGCAATTGTGACGTTACTAACTTGTACTGAGCAAGAACCATCACTGATACTTTTTTCAAATAAACCTAGAGCCGCGCAAGAATTTACGAAATAGTCGTTTCTCGCAGTTCGTTTAAATTCGAGATTTAATACTTCAATAGATCTCGTAGACATTTCATCGCGAAGTGCCAAAATCATTGCGTGCTCTAAATAGCGATCAAATGTTCGACAACTCATTACCCATACATCAACTCTGAAATAGTCGCCAACGAACTGACCCCCAATTACTGTGACGACTCCATAGTTAGTCAGATCATCTTTGAACTCACCAATCAATAAGCATGAGTCAATGTCTTGGGCTAATCGTTTGATCTCTGATGGGGTACGTCGAATGCCATTCAAATTGAACTGATTCGTCTTATTTACTAGTTGTGTAACTCTGTCAAGTTGATCAACTGATGGCCGGCCAATCGTCGCAACGGCGTTCAAGTCTCTGAGCATCTGGACGTGATCATAAGTTGAGACGCTCTGCAACTTCTTAACGCGCGGACTCGCTTGCGTCCCCTTGCGCGAAATGTCTTCTTTGGTTAATTTAATTGATTCAAAATATCTTGGCTGCAAAACCATGCTTGAGTATTTCTCAGGAAATTTTGAGTCGAGCACCACAGACTCAATCTCAGGGAACTCAGTTTTTACTGCATGCACCTCAATCTTTGAATCATCCACGAAAACTAATGACCGGCTTCCAATATTCAGGGTCTCAATGATTCGCTTAATTGCGACGGGTTTTGGATCCCATGAGGCCTCAATGACGGCAAAATCTTCTGGTCTAAGAATTGAATTGGGATGGCTGAGGCCAGACAGTGCGGTCTGCTTTTCATTTTTAGTGCAGCCAGCGATCAATACACCCCTTGAGACAAGATCTTTAATAGTTAGTTGGAAATCAAGAAATGCTTTGCCTCGCGAACTATCTGGACCTAATTCAATTCCGTTAACGCCAACTTCGCCGATGACTCCGCCCCAAAGTGTGTTATCGAAATCAAGAACCAAACACTTTTTTGATTCGCCAAGGATAGAAGTTACGACAGCAGCCAAACTGAACGCAAGTCTCGGATGAGAGATTGTTGAGGTCGCGAGTCCGTATTGAATCCAATCGCGTGGACTCCACCATTCTTCAAGTCCGATCGATGCACTCAACGCATTAATGTCGTGGATCAAAACTTGCCCGAAGTTTTTTGACTCGTCTACAAGGTGTTGATTGATTTCACGCGCGACAAAATTATGACCCATCGCCTCAGTGCCCTCGCTATTTCCGAGTGGCGAGTCTGGGGTCAGATCTATATTATTTTGAATAATCCAGCAGTCAAACCGGTCGTTCAGAGACTTCCAGATAGCTTTCGCTTGTGACACTTCTTGGGTTACTAGAGAATCACTTGAATCATTATTCCGAAAATCACGAACTTTGCCGAAACTCTTCAAATTCACCCGTGAAGTGTGGACATAAATAATGTCAGGCTTAAAAGCAACAAGTTCGGCACTTGGGTTCATTGCATCAATAAAAAAATTTCCAAAATGACCCTCAAAAATCTCAGCCTTGATGCCATTATTCAGCAAAAACAATTTCAGCAGTCGTGAGACCAATGAAGTTGTCGAGCCACTCAAAATAGCGATTTTACATTCAGCAATTATTTCATTGCTTTTTACATCGGCTTCAAATCCAGCAACACTCGCCATAAATGTCGCACGGTCTTTGGATGTCCACAGCAACCGAATCATTTCAGTTTGTTCAGAGGACATCTTGTTTAGTTTTGATCGCGAATTTGCTTAACAATCTCAAGAAGTGCTGGGGTTGCAGCGGCAATTGGCGTGCGGCGGTGAGAATGTTGTTGCACGATTAAGTCGCGACCCTGATGCTCGACAATCAACGCACCGGCCTCTTGACAAATTAGAGCACTCGCCAAATAATCCCAAACACCATGTGTGTTGAAATCAATCCAAGCATCAATCACACCATCAGCAACTAGACAGATATCCAAAGCTGCAGCACCCATCGCACGAAACTGTCCCCACTTTGATCGTTGTTTTGGAATGCCAGATATTCCAACGAGAGCTTCACCCAAATCAACACACGAACTTGGTCGCATTACTTCACCGTTGTGAAACGCGCCACCGCCCGCAGTGGCCCAATAAGAATCACTTTGCATCGCCTGATTAACTACGAGCCCTGCTCGCATGCCGTTTTTGTCAATCGCGCACAACGCAGTTGCATACCAGGGCACACCTCGACTGGCGTTGGTTGATCCATCAAGCGGATCCATTACAACGCAAATATCATCATCCCCGAATACGCCTGTGATTTCACTTTCTTCAGACAGCACAGCCATGCCCGCACCATGCAAAACTTCGAGAGCCGCTGCATCAGCGCGCAAATCAACCGAATATTGTGTGTCGCGCAGGCCAGACAACGACCAATCTTTGTTTGCACGCAACACGATCGAAACTGCATCAGCTGTTTCTCGCAATACCGACAAAATTGATTCGTTTGTACTTGATTTAGATAGTCGTGCCATTGATTTCCTTAACGATCAGACTAATTGCCCAAGCCAATCACGAAACGGCATCCGTGTTGTGACACTTGAACAATGCTTCAAGCCCGAGTCTTAAAGGGGTGAAATCAGCATTACGCAGCCTGATTGACGAGTCGGTCACAATTATCCGCGAAGTTGCAGCAGAGTTCGAACGCCCAGCAATGTTGTTCTCGGGCGGTAAAGACTCAGTCGTAATGTTGCACCTGGCGGCCCGTGCATTCAGTCCAGCCCGAGTGCCCTTTCCGGTGATGCACATCGACACTGGCCATAACTTCGCCGAAGTAATCGAGTTTCGTGACCGTGCGGTTCGTTATCTGGATGTGCAACTAATCGTCGGCTCGGTGCAGGCATCAATTGACGCAGGTCGAATGCAGGATGCAACTGGGCCGCGCGCGAGTCGCAACCCGCTACAAACTGTGACTTTGCTTGACTCAATCAAAGAACACAAGTTTGACGCCGTGTTTGGTGGCGCACGCCGCGACGAAGAACGCGCACGCGCCAAAGAACGCGTCTATTCACATCGCGACGCATTCGGTCAATGGGATCCAAAAACACAGCGGCCCGAACTTTGGGGAATTTACAACGGTCGCCACAAGCCCGGTGAACATTTTAGAATTTTCCCGATTTCGAATTGGACAGAACTAGATATTTGGCAGTTCGTTGCCGACTACAACATCGATTTACCGAGCATTTATTATGCGCACCGTCGTCAAGTGTTTCGCCGTGACAATATGTGGATGGCGGTGTCACCATTTTTGCAACCCGAAGAAGGCGAAACAGTATCCGAAGAACTCGTGCGGTTT
>CAMAWU010000086.1 GCA_945862025.1 Ferrithrix thermotolerans DSM 19514
GAAAAACTTGGCTCAACGTATATAAAACTCGGTCAAATAATTTCAAGTGGTGAAGGATTATTTCCGACCGAACTTGTTGATGAATTCAAACTTTGTCGAGATCAAGTGCCAGCAGAGTCATTTGCAGATGTGCGCAAAGTTGTTGAGCAGGACCTCGGTGGAAAAATCGCCGAAACATTCTCATTCTTTGAAACCACTCCATTAGCCGCCGCATCAATTGCTCAAGTTCACCTGGCTCGCCTGCTGACCGGCGAAACGGTTGTGGTCAAAGTGCAACGACCAAACGTCAAACAACTAGTGCGAAAAGATTTGAAAGTTATGTCGTGGTTGGCGCCACACCTTGTGGGCCGATTGAAGATCGCGGCGCTGGCTAACCCGCCCGCGCTTGTTGAGTTATTCGCTGAAACAATTGTCGAAGAACTTGACTTCCGCATGGAAGCCGACAACATGATCGACATTTCGCAAATTCTTAAAGATCTCAATCAAACCGGCTACATCGTTCCGCGTCCACACCCAAAACTCGTCACCCAACGAGTTCTGGTGATGGAAAGACTTGAGGGATTCAAATTTGACGATGTCGTCGGAATGAAAAACGCCGGCATCGACACCGAAGCAGTTATTCGCACAGGGATGATTGCGTTTATGGAAGGTGCGATGATCCACGGCGCATTTCATGGCGACCTTCATGGTGGAAACTTATTTGTAATGAAAGATGGTCGTACTGCACTATTGGATTTCGGCATCGTCGGTCGACTAAGTGGCGCACGCCGTCTTGCATTTCTTCGCTTGATGCTTGGCGCAACAACGAACGATGTCATGGGCCAAGTCACAGCGTTGCGCGATCTTGGCGCTCTGCCAATGGATACTGACTTAGATGCAGTGATTATTGATCTTGGCCTAGATCGTCCACCAATTGATCCAACAAAACTCTCCGCTGACGAACTTGTCAAAGAAGTACAACGAATTATGAAGGCGCTTCTTGGATACGGCGCAAAAATGCCAAAAGAATTAATGCTGTATGTCAAGAACATGGTTTTTCTTGATGGTGCAATTTCTCGTCTCGCGCCAGACCTTGACTTGCTCGGCGAGATTGCGGCGATCTCAATGTTGTTTGCCCAGCGACACGGTGAGCAACTGGGTCGCGAACTAGGTATCGACCACAACACAATTGAGATAAACCTTGACAGTGTGAAAGCCGGACTAGGTGTCGAATTAGAAACGAACAGTTTGACTTATCGCGAACTTCAACAACGTCGCGAACTAATTCAAAAAAGAATGCGAGAACGCGTCAAGCGTTAGTAGACATGCGAATAATAATCGCGACCTGCAGTGTCAGTTACGAAGGTCGGTTGAATGCTTCGCTACCAGTTGCGACACGACTAATCATGATCAAAGCCGACGGCTGCGTAGCAATTCATGCTGACGGTGGTGCATATAAACCACTCAACTGGATGAACGCACCAAACACATTTGAAGAACTAAACGACTGCCTTATCGTCCGTAACCCAAAAGCCGAGACACTAACAATTCATTTACACGAAGTTCACGCCGATTTCGCCCACGAACTGGGCGAAGACCCAGGACTCACAAAAGACGGAGTTGAGGCCGATCTACAAGTTCTGCTTGCAGCAACACCTGAAGCAATTGAAATTGGTTTGACTTTGATTCGTCGCGAGTATCCAACAGCAGTCGGACCAGTTGATTTGTTGTGTCGCGATGCTTCAGGTCAAACAGTTGCTATTGAAATTAAACGCCGTGGCGAAATCGACGGGGTTGAACAACTCACGCGGTACTTAGAGTGTCTGCACGCAGACACATCGCTCGGCAAAATTCGCGGAATCTTTGTGGCGCAATCAATCAAGCCTCAAGCACGAGTGCTCGCCGAAAGTCGAAATATTGGTTGTTGTGAAGTTGACTACGACGAGCTTCGTGGCAAAAAATCCGACGATCTAAAACTCTTTTGAGAAACTAAAAACTCAGGCTTATTTCTTTTGAGGTTGCGGCCATGTTCCGTCGCGGCCGTCCATGCCTGCATTAAGGCGGGCCTTGGCCATCATTTCTTCAACAATTGGCCCAAGTTTCGTTGGATCTTCAACAGGCTTACTTGTTGGCCCGCGATGCCAACCTTCGGCGATTGCCAAAACATCACCGCTGGCTTCAAACACTCGACCAGTTATGCCTGCCGATTCTGCCGACGCAAGCCACGTAACGATCGGTGCAATCCACTTTGGCGAACGGTGTTCGCGTTCGGCTTCCGTTTCTGGTGCTGGGCCAAGATTTTCTGTCATTCGAGTTAGCGCAACCGGCGCAACTGCATTGACAGTTACCCCATAGCGCCCAAGTTCAAGTGATGCGATTGTCGTAAACGCTGCGATGCCCGCCTTGGCTGCACCATAATTTGTTTGACCCACATTGCCATAAATGCCGGAAACTGACGACGTATTAATAATTCGACCGTCAACTGGCTTGCCTGCTTTGTTTTGATCGCGCCAATAAGCAGCAGCAAATCGCGACGGCGCAAAAGTTCCCTTAAGGTGAACCTTGATAACGGCATCCCATTCCTCTTCACTCATATTGGCGAGCATTCGGTCGCGCAAGATTCCGGCGTTGTTGACAACGGCATGCAAGTCACCGAAAGTTTCAACTGCGGTTTGAATCAATCGCTCGGCGCCAGCCCATGATGAAATATCATCACCGTTGGCAACTGCTTTGCCACCCATTGCCTCAATCTCGTTGACAACTTGTTGCGCCGGTGAGGTGTCTCCACCCTTGCCGTCAACACCAGCGCCCAAATCGTTGACTACAACGAACGCACCGTGTTTGGCGAGACTCAACGCATGCTCTCGCCCGATGCCTCGACCTGAACCAGTGACAACAACTACTCGACCTTCACATAAGCGACTCATGGCAGAGAACTCTAGCCTGAGCGTCGTGCCCATTGCTATTTTGAAACCGAATTCAGAAAATCAATGTGATGTTTTAATTGTCGGCGCGGGGCCCGCCGGCATCGCTGCAGCGATCACGCTCACTGCTAGCGGCCAAAATGTTTTAGTAATTGATAAGGCTTATTTCCCGCGCGACAAGTGTTGCGGCGATGGACTGACAACTGGCGCACTTCGAATTCTTGAAATGCTCGGTTTCAACCCAGCAACAGTTGACAATTGGAAAGTTTGCTCGGACGTATGGCTACGGTCGCCATCTGGCCGCGAGATACAACTTGAATTACCAAATGTTGGCAAAAATAAAACTACTCAGTTCGCGGCGATTGCTCCGAGAATCGAGCTTGACAACGCGCTCGTTAAACACGCTCGCTCGCGTGGAGTAAAAATTATTGAAGGCTGTGCATTTGTTTCGGTTATTCAACAAACAACTCAAGAAATAACAGTGGCGACTGATGCTGTCGATTCATTCAAAGAAATCTCTGCGAAATTTATTATTGCTGCCGATGGCATGTGGTCGCCAGTTCGCAAAGCACTTGGCGCATCACAACCTAGTTATCTCGGCGAGTGGCACGCGTTTCGTCAATACGTCAGCAATGTCACTGGTCCTGCGCGCGAGCGTCTTTATGTTTGGTTTGACGCCGACTTGTTGCCTGGCTACGCATGGTCGTTTCCATTGCCTAATGGGCGAGCCAATTTCGGCTTTGGTATTCTGCGCGGATCAAAATATTCGGTGCAAGACATGAAATCGTTGTGGCCAGAACTTCTCGCTCGCCCGCACATTCGTCAAGCACTCGGAGACGATGCGGTACTTGAAGGCCGACATACTGCTTGGCCGATACCAGCGCAAGTAACTAGTGCAACACTTTCAATTGGTCGTGCGCTATTCATTGGTGACGCAGTTTGTGCTGCCGACACGATGACTGGAGAAGGCATCGGTCAGGCACTGTTGACTGGAGTTTTGGCAGGCGAAGCAATAATCGGTTCGCGTAACCGAGATCCAAATAATGTGCGAAAAATATATCAACAAAAAATGCAACGCGAATTTTTCGCTGACCACCGAATGTCGCAGGTTCTTGGTCGAGTATTAAAAAATGAATTTTTGACTCGAGGCGTGTTGCGAGTTGCAGGTCTCACAGACTGGACTAGGCGCAACTTTGTGCGTTGGATGTTCGAAGACGAACCACGAGCCGCAGTACTAACGCCAAGGCGTTGGCATCGAAAGTTTCTTAAACGCGATGGCGCCTTCGAATCAAGCGGTACAGCCACAAACAACTAGATTTGATTACTATGCGAACCCGAATAACCGAACTATTTGAAATTGAACATCCTGTGATGCTCGCTGGTATGGGTGGTGTTTCATATCACGAACTTGTCGCCGCAGTCAGTGAAGCAGGTGGCATTGGAACATTTGGTGCATCAACAATGCGTGATGGAGAACTCGCCAATGAAATCACTGCACTAAAAACCCTCACACAAAAACCTTTCGGTGTTGACTTGCTTACAGCATTACCACAACATTTAGAGCAAGGCATCCGCGATGTAGTTGCTGGCGGCGCAAGAATTTTTGTGGCTGGTCTTGGTGTGCCACGTGATGCGATTGATTTGTTGCACAGTCACAACATCTTGGTTGGTTCAATGTGTGGAAAAGTTCGTCACGCAGTTTCTGCTGTTGCAAGTGGTTGCGATTTCGTTGTCGCCCAGGGCACTGAAGCAGGCGGACACACCGGGCTCGTTGCAACTATGGCACTCGTGCCGCAAGTTGTTGACGCAGTATCGGCACGCGTGCCAGTTGTTGCGGCCGGGGGTTTGTTTGATGGTCGCGGACTAGCGGCATCTCTTGCACTTGGTGCCGATGCAGTTTGGATCGGCACAAGATTCATCGCCACACCAGAAGCACGAGCAGTAAATGGATACAAAGAAGCGCTAGTCACGAGTCGCGAAGATGACACAGTTATTAGTCGCTCGTACACGGGCAAGCCGTGTCGAGTTGTGCGCAATGAATGGACTAACCATTACGAGCAACACCCGCAAGAAATAAAAACCTTTCCACATCAAGCAATTGCATCGTCGCAAGCAAATGTAAATCATCTCGGTTACCCAAACGGCACACAAGTTGATACTTCGCGCGAGTTCTACCCCGCTGGCCAGGGAGCCGGTGCTATCGGCAGTTTGATACCTGCTGGCGATTTGGTTCGCGACATTGTCGCTCAGGCAGAACAAATTTTGCTCCAACTTGGTAGAAAAAGATAGTTAACTAAATTGTTTAAAGTTTTAAGAGTTAATAGAGAATTACGTCTACTGTTCGTTGCCCAAAATCTTTCGTTCATCGGCGATTGGTTTACATTCGTTGCATTAGCAGGCTTGGTTCAAGACATAACTGGTTCAAAATTCTTGGTCTCTCTATTATTAGTAGCATTTTCACTACCATCATTTTTAGCTTCACCGATCGGCGGACCAGTTGCTGACAAACATGATCGTCGCAAAGTTTTGATCGTTGTTTCAATTCTGCAAGCAATTGCTGCATGTGGATTCTTATTTATTGGCGACTCGCGTGTGTGGATTGCTTTTGTCGCCCAGAGCATGATCGCAGCACTTGCCTCATTCGTAAGACCAGCACTTGAAGCTGCGATTCCAAACTTGGCTCGCAACCCCGACGAACTTCGCCAAGCCAACGCATTATTCGGCAGCAGTTGGGGCGTAATGCTGGCTGTGGGCGCAGGCATCGGCGGAATCTTCTCACAAGTCTTCGGTCGACAGGCAGCATTCATCGCCGACATTGCAACTTTTGTTGTCGCTGCTGGGTTAATCGCTCTCGTCAATCGCCCAATGCAAGAAGCTCGTGCGGCAAATCACAGTAAAAAAATCCGTCCGATTTCAGATATGCACGAAGCACTACACCTCGCAAAATCTGATCCAGCAATCATGTCGCTATTGATGTCAAAGATGACATTTGCCGTCGGCGCTGGAGTCGTCAGTCAACTTGC
>CAMAWU010000087.1 GCA_945862025.1 Ferrithrix thermotolerans DSM 19514
AACGCGAACATGAACTTTTACTTCATCGCCTGGGCCAATTTTTGGGATATCAGTGCGAAGTGATTGCTTGTCGACGATGTCTGTTGTTTTCATAAGAGTCCTTCAGGATACGGCACGCAGGGGAACTCTTCCAACAGTGTCTTTTCGACGTTACTTAAGCCACCACGGCGTTCAATCAGATCTGGACGAACCCGAACCGTGCGATGTAACGCCTGGGCGCGTCTCCAGCGCTCTATTTTGGCGTGATCGCCGTTGCGCAAAACCTCGGGTACTGCCCAACCCCGAAACTCTGCAGGCCTTGTGAAATGGGGCTCTTCGAGCATTCGTGCAGCCCCAAAACTTTCGGTTATAGGCGAAACTTCGTTACCCATAACACCTGGTAAAAGTCGCGTTGTCGCTTCAATGACAAGACATGCTGCGACTTCACCGCCAGCGAGCACGACATCGCCAATTGAAATTTCGGCATCAACAAGATGTTCAACAACGCGATGGTCGACGCCCTCATAGCGACCACACAGCAAACTAAAACCAGCGGTTTTACTGAGATGATCGGCGTAATCTTGATCAAATTTTTTGCCGCCAGGCGAAAGCAACAACAATGGCCGAGGTGGTTGCACAGCTTCGACTGCAGCAAAAATCGGTTCTGGGCGAAACAACATTCCGGCGCCGCCACCATAAAGCGCATCATCGACGCGCCGCGACTCGTCGCCGTAGTCACGCAAGTCGTGACAACGCAAATTGACTAGAGATTCTTGGCGCGCTCGACCGAGCAGACTTTCACTGCAAAAATCGTCTACGAGTTTTGGAAAAATTGTGAACACATCTATTCGAAATGCGCTCTTTGATGCCGGTTGACTGCTCACTTCTCGCCCTCATCTGCATCTGCATCTGTATCTGTATTTAAATCAAACAAACCTGCCGGTGGATTAATTGTGATGCGCTCTTTAGTTCGGCTGACAACAAAGACAATCGGCACCAGTGCACCAGACTCAAGTTCGAGCAAAGCATGTGCCGGGTTATCAATGACAGCAACACAACGACCGTAATTTTTGCCAGAGAGATCTTCTACTTGCACACCAATCAATTCGTGCACCCACATCACTGATTGGTCTTCAATCGGTTCGCCGAATAAATCTGACTTAGAAATTCGCTCTGCTGCATTTCGGTCATCAATGCCGGCAAAATGCATTAGCCAACTACTTGGCTGGCGTCGCGCGCTAGTGACGGTTAGCCAATTGTTTTGTAGCCACAACCGTGCGCCGGCGCGAGTGCGCTCTGGGCGATCGGTAAAAAACGCGACATAGACATCGCCTCGAACACCATGTGGTCGCGTTACGCGACCAACCTGCAACAAACCTTCTGGTGTCTGCGCGTCAGTCGTCGAGAAAGTCGACATCGACTTCGGCATTGTCGCGTGATGCCGCAGCACGCACGACTGCGCGGATGCTTTGCGCTGTGCGACCACGACGACCAATAACACGACCGAGGTCGCCGTCAGCGACACGAACTTCAAGAATTATTTTGCCTTCGTCTTCGATCGATTCAATCTTTACGGCATCTGGAGTATCAACAATCGAACGAACGATGTGAGTTAAAACTGAGGAAGCAACCGGAGCCAATGTTGAACTTGCGTTTTGAGCGTCTGACATTATTTCGCAGGCTTCTTTGTTGCCTGAAATTCTGCCCATGTGCCAGAAATTTCGAGCAACTTACGTACTCGCTCAGTTGGTAACGCACCTTTTTGTAGCCACGAGATCACGCGAGCACCATCAACCTTGAGCGCAGAAGGCTCTTGTTGCGGTTGGTAAGTTCCGAGAATTTCAAGAAAGTTTGTGTCGCGTGCTGAACGAGTGTCAGCAGCAACGATTCGATAGTGAGGCCTCTTGGTTTTACCCACACGAGAGAGACGCAATTTTACTGACATGAATTTCCGATCTTTAAGCGAAATGGTTCAAACGAACCGACCCCATAGGCTACCTTGGCCCAAGCCTTGAACTCAACGCAGCAGCCAATTCGTCGGGCATTGCCAAACCTTTTGCTCCTTTGCCCGACTTGCCGCCCTTGACGCCGTGACCGGACTTTCCTCCCATTTGTTTCATCATCTTTTTCATTTCCGTGAATTGCTTGACTAGACGATTTACATCGGCCACCGTCGTTCCAGAACCCTTTGAAATTCGAGTCCGACGGGAGCCATTTATCAGATCTGGATTAGCCCGTTCTTGTGCCGTCATCGAGTAAATGATCGCCTCCGTGCGCTTCATCTGGTCATCGGGAATCTGAGCATTCTTCATTTCTTTTGGGATTCCAGGCATCATGCCCATCACCCCCTGGAGTGAACCCATTTTCTTTAGTTGTTGCAGTTGCTCTAAAAAATCTTCAAGCGTGAACTCGCCCTCAAGCATTTTTGCTGCCGTCGCTTCGGCTTTGTCTTTTTCAAAAACTTTTTCGGCTTGCTCAATCAGAGTGAGCATGTCACCCATTCCTAAAATACGACTCGCCATTCGATCTGGATGAAACTGTTCGAACGCTTCAAGTTTTTCGCCAGTCGCCGCAAACGCAATCGGCTTGCCGAGAACATGCTTCACAGAAAGCGCGGCGCCACCTCTGGCATCACCGTCAAGTTTTGTCAAGACAACACCGTCAATTGACAGCGTCGCATCAAAAGCCTGAGCGACTGCGACGGCATCTTGACCAGTCATTGCATCAACAACCAAAAACGTGTAGTTAGGTTTCACTGCTTTTGAAATCTCTTTGACCTGTTGCATCATTTCTGCATCAATTGCAAGACGACCAGCAGTATCTACAATCAGCACATCTCGACCCAGACTTTTAGCTTTAGCAAGTCCAAGTTTCGCGGTCTTAACTGGGTCACCTGGCTCTGAAAAAACCGGGATGTCTAACTGCGCGCCAAGCACTCGTAACTGTTCGACTGCTGCTGGGCGTTGCAAATCGGCGCCAACGAGTAGAGGTTGTCTACCCTGCGACTTAAACCAACTCGCGAGTTTTGCCGCACTTGTTGTCTTGCCTGATCCTTGCAGACCCGCCATCAATACAACGGTCGGCGGTTGACTTGCGTACATAATTTTTAATGTCTGACCACCAAGCATTGAAACAAGTTCATCGTTGACGATTTTTATTATTTGCTGACCAGGATTAAGCGCCGTCGATGATGTTGCGCCGACGGCTTGCGAACGAATTCTCTCAATTACATCTCTGACGACAGTCACATTGACATCGGCTTCAAGCAATGCTGTTCGTACTTCGGTGAGAACTTCGGCGACATCTTGTTCGGTGAGCCTGCCACGATTGCGCAACCCTTTTAGAACACCGCCAAGCCGATCTGAAAGAGTTTCAAACATTGCAAGTCATGTTATCTGCGAATCTTTATCCAAAATTATTTGACTAGCGCTAGTCGAATAGCACTAGTTAAATAGCGCTGAGACGAACTCCGCCGCGTCAAACGCAACTAGGTCGTCGATTGTTTCGCCGAGCCCGACAAGTTTTACTGGTATCGCAAGTTCGGTTTCGATTGCAAACACGATGCCACCTTTGGCCGAGCCGTCTAATTTTGTTAGCACGACACCCGTAACTTGAGTCGCAAGAGAGAATTGTTTGGCCTGGTTCAAACCGTTTTGACCAGTTGTCGCATCAATCACGAGAAGAACTTCAGTGACTTTTGCACTTGATTTGTCAGCAACTCGACGCACCTTTGCAAGTTCTTCCATCAAGTTCGTGTTGTTCTGCAATCTGCCAGCAGTATCGGCAAGCACAAGATCAATCTTTCTTGATATCGCCCGAGCAACGCCGTCGAAAATAACAGAACTCGGATCGCCACCCTCTGCTCCACGAACTATCTCTGCCCCTGAACGCTTGGCCCAAGTTTCAAGTTGCTCGCCCGCAGCCGCACGAAATGTATCTCCTGCCGCCAAAAGCACACTGCGCCCGAGTGCATGTTGCTGTGCAGAGAGTTTGCCGATTGTCGTTGTTTTGCCGGCACCGTTGACGCCAACGACAAGCCAGATATTTGGAGCACCCAGCGATTGATCAAAATTCAGTTGTCGCGAATTCGCGGACAGCTGAGCAGTCATCTGTTGTTGCAATTCTAAAATCAATTGACTCGGTTCGGTAATCTTCTTAGCCTTAACCAATTCGCGCAGCGGTGCAAGAACCCGCGTCGTCGTTGCAACACCAACATCTGCGCGCAACAACGCTTCTTCTAGTTCGTCCCATGTCTGTTGGGTGATTGACGACCGTGTTAACGCAACTGAAATCGCACTTGCAAACAAGCCGCGAGATTTACTTAGTTTTTCGCGCACAGATAAAGATTCGTTGCTTAATTTATTACTTGTCTCGTAAGAAGTCTTTCGGCTTCGACGACTTGCTACAACCACGCCAATTCCAAAAACTGAAACAAGTAGTGCTAGCAGCAGCATCACTTTTGGCGCTGTATCTGAGGCAACTTGTTGCGCAAAATTATTTAGCGCGAGCATAAATTAGTTTACGCGGATTGAGCAGCCACTCGCTCAACGATTACTCGCGAAGACCCACCTGGCTGCATTGTCACTCCGAGCAAAGAGTCACCTGCTTCCATCGTGCGCTTTTGGTGACTAACTATCAAAAGTTGCGCTTCTTGACGAAACTCTTGGACAAGTGCTAAAAAGCGATGCAAGTTCACGTCATCAAGCGCCGCTTCAACCTCATCCATCACATAGAACGGTGAAGGGCGACTTCGGAAAACTGCAAACAAATACGCCAGTGCCGTCAAAGATCGCTCACCGCCTGAAAGTAACGAAAGTTTCTTGACATTTTTACCGCTTGGTTTTGCTTCAACATCAATGCCACTGTTCAGCAAATCATCTGGATTCGTCAGAGTCAATCGACCGGTACCGCCAGGAAACAACATCGCAAACAGTTTGGTGAAGTTGTCACGAACATCTGCATATGCAGCAGCAAAATTACTTTGAATTTCTTGGTCAACCTGCTTGATAACTTTCATCAATTCGCGCCGCGAATTCTTGACATCTTCAAGTTGTTCTTCGAGAAACGTGTTTCGAATTTGTAGTTCGGTGAACTCTTCTAATGCCAGCGGATTAATTGGACCCATCAACCTAAGTTCACGCTCAAGTTCACGCTGGCGTGCAAGTGGGTTTGTCCCTTCGGGAAGTTCTGGCAATGGCGTATCAATCGCCCGTTGAGGTTCAACTTCAAGATCGCGACGCAATGTGTCGATCGCTCCTTCAAGACGGACTTTAACCTCGGATTCTTCGAGTTCAATTCTGCGGTTGCGTTCGCGCAATTCTTCGAGTTGCTTCTCATGAGCCGTTCGCTGGCGACGAGATTCGTCAAGTCGTTGCGAAATATCTCTAACCTCCGAACTTTGCCGACGACGCAATTCTTGTAATTCTGTTTGTCGAATTTCAAGCGAACGGACATGGCTCTCGACGACACTTGAAAGCCGGACTACAGCACCTAAAACTGCTTCAACTCGACTTCGATGCTCGGCGGCAGCACTTCGCGCTCCTTGGTCGGCCTGCAACCGAGACTCAAGTTCGGCAATGCGTGAGTCAAGAAAACCTTTTCGCTCACGCAACCCGACTACTTTTGCATCGAACTCACGACGACGCAAGCCAACTGATGAAGAACGGTCGTCGATGTCGTCTTGTGATGACCGCACGCCAGACAACCGCTCGCGCACACTGGCAACCTCAACACGTCGCAAATTAAACGCCGTCTGTGCGAGATCTAGCGCACTACGACTTGCCACCGCTCGTGCTTCGGCTCGTTCGAGCGCTGCCGAAGTTACAGCATTTGGTCCGACTCGCAAAGATGTCGTTGCCAAACGATCACCTTTGCTGGTGACGACAACAACATCTGGTCGCTCCAGCACAATCTCGACACCACGATCAAA
>CAMAWU010000088.1 GCA_945862025.1 Ferrithrix thermotolerans DSM 19514
GCGTTATTACGTGATATTTAAATTTTTTTCGGTGCCATCTACCGCGACACCAGATGGTCGAAAGCTAGTCGCCACCCGTTCAGTGCGAGCCTTAGTTGACGGCATGGTCTACGTAAGTTTGCCAGGGTTTCTCCTTGCACTCGGGCTGAGCGGTTTACAAATTGGTGCAGTCGTCACCGCATCTCTGCTCGGCTCAGCAGCGACAACGATCCTCGTCGGTATTTTCGGCCACCGAATTGCGCCAGCACGACTGCTCGCCATGGCTGCTTTATTAATGACGGCCACAGGTGTTGCCTTTGGCTTGGCGTCCAGTTTTTTCGTACTTTTAATTATTGGCGTAATCGGAACAATGAACCCTTCTGCAGGTGACGTGAGTGCGTTCTTGCCTCTTGAACAAGCAAGTCTTTCTGCGTCAGTTACTGATGATCAACGCACGGCGATGTTTGCTCTCTATAACTTAAGTGGTGCATTAGTCGGCTCAATCGGCGCGCTGTGCGCTGCACTACCGCTATGGTTCGTTCATCGCCAGCAACTCTCTGATCTATTTGGGTACCGAATTACTTTTTTCGTTTATGCATTTGCTGGATTAATAGTTTTCGCGATTTATCGACGAATGTCAGTCTCGGCTCAAGCAAAACCGACAGGTACTAAATCTGCATTAGGTGATTCGCGACGCGTTATTTTTAAACTCGCCGCACTATTTAGTCTTGATTCTTTCGGCGGCGGTTTCGCGGTGCAATCAATCTTTGCATTATGGATTTTTCGACGGTTTGATCTTTCTATTACCGCACTCGGTTTTGTATTTTTTGCAACCGGCACACTTTCAGCAATCTCGTCGTTGATTTCAGTTCGCATCGCAAAACGCATCGGCTTGGTTCGCACAATGGTTTTTACACACATCCCAGCAAGTGTTTTGTTAATCGGTGTTGCACTGTCACCAAATGTTTGGCTCGCCGTCACCCTGTTTATCCTGCGCGGACTACTGAGCCAGATGGATGTACCTGTTCGCACCAGTTATGTCATGGCTGTCGTTCAGCCCAGCGAACGAGCGGCTGCTGCCAGCATCACGAATGTGCCGCGCAGTTTGGCTTCGGCACTACCGCCAATAGTCGCTGGCTGGATGTTAGATCAATCTCGTTTTGCTTGGCCGTTGTTGATTTGCGCGGCTTGCAAAATCATTTACGACTTTTTATTGCTCTGGCAATTTCGCCACATTCGCCCGCCTGAAGAGCAGTAACTACTTAACGCGCGTTTCGGCTTTCAACTCGCCTTTTGACAGGCGTTGTTGCAGTTCGCGCTTCAAAAACTTGCCAGCAGCGTTGCGCGGCAGAGGCTCGCTCATCACCACGACATGTGCAGGAATCTTGAACGGTGCAATTTTGCCTTCAAGAAATTTCCATAATTCTTGTGGATCAAGCACCGCGCCGGCTTTCGGCAAAATCGCGACGCCAACCTCTTCACCAAGTCGCTCATGTGGCACACCAAAAACTGCAGCTTCGTGCACCGCTGGGTGATCGTAGATCGCGCTCTCAACTTCGGCACCGTAAATATTTTCGCCTGCGCGCAAAATCATGTCTTTGACGCGATCTTCAACATAAACAAAACCATCGGCGTCAAGACGACCAATGTCACCTGAACGCAACCAGCCGTCGACAATTGTTTCGGCTGTCGCCTCAGCACGGTTCCAATATCCGCGAATCAACATTGAGCCAAAAAACCAAATTTCGCCTGCCTCGCCAGTCGGCACTGGTTTTAGGTTTTCGTCTCGAACTTCGACGAGCATCGGCAAAACTGCTCGACCTGTGCTTGTCGGGTGCGACAAATAATCCGAACCCGTAATGCCAGGCCCATAGGCATTTGTCTCAGTCATGCCATAACCAAGTTGTGGACTGCCATTTTTGACTTTGTCATTGACTTTGCCAACCAGGGATGTTGGCGATGGCGCACCGCCGCCACCAACTGCACGCAAACTTGATGTGTCGTATTTGTCAAAGGCTGGCGAGTTGACGAGATCCCAACTCTGGGTAGGCACGCCGACGAAATTTGTGATTTGCTCGCGCTCAATCATTTCAAGTGCTTTTTCTGCATCCCACTTGTACATAATCGCAAGTTTCAGACCAGCAATAAAACAGCTCATCATTACTGGTACGCAACCAGTGACATGAAACAACGGCACAATCAAAATAAATGAAGTTGGCACTTCGGGGCCAGTAACTTCTTTTAGTTTTGTGCCAGACATATTTAGCACCGAATTTCGTGCCGAGAAAGCCATCAGTGCAGAAATAATTGCGCGATGCGTTGACACTGCACCTTTAGGGCGCCCAGTTGTGCCAGATGTGTAGAGAATTGTGGCGTCATCATCTGATGCAATTTCAACCACTGGGCACTTAAGACCAGCAGCCAAATGCGGTGCCAAAGCATCTTGCCAAGTGTCAACGCCATTCGGTAGCGGTTTTTCGGCACGAGCAACCAAGACTTTGATGCCTAGTTTAATGCAGCCTGAAGCTGCGATATCAAAGCGTTGTTGATCACAAATTAAAACTTTCGCTCCCGAGTCTTGCAGTGCGAAATCCATTTCATCTTCGACCCACCATGAGTTCATCGACACTGAAATTGCGCCTACCGAAATGATCGCTGCAAACGACATCACCCACTCTGGATAATTGCGCATCGCCACAGCAACGCGGTCACCTTTCTTGACGCCATAACTATTCACGAGCAGATTCGAAAGCGCGTCAATCTGATCCATTGTCTTTGCAAACGACCAAGTTTCGCCTTCGTAAACGAGAAATGTTTTGTCGCCATGCCCACGTGCGCCTGCAAAAATCTGACCCAAATGCACTGGTGCATTTTTGAACACTTGCATCTTCACGCCGAAGACTTCAGCGTCAATTAATTCAAAAATCTGACCAGGTGCCGTGACAGCAAGATTCGCTTCAGTCCAAGTCATTGCCATCTCAAAATCCTCACTTGTTATTTATCGTTTTAGTACATAACCATTATGGCAACTTAAGTGGAGCTGAGGGGAATTGAACCCCTGGCCTGTACATTGCGAACGTACCGCTCTACCAACTGAGCTACAGCCCCAAACCTTGCTTCGAAATCTAGTTGGCGACTTTTCAGAAAGTGCGATGGCTAAAGCGTTGCGCATTACGTGTAAGGTCACGCTTGACGCGTTGTTGCACCAAGAACCAACAAAAAGTGACAAGCGCAATGAACGACAAAGTAAAAGTCCAGAGAAAAAACATTGCCCCACTAGACAAAGCTAAAAACAGCGAAATGCCTGTTGCAGCAGTCAGGCTGACAACGGTCTTTTGATTTCGTTGACGCTTGAATTCAAGAATATATGGATCTTGGTTTTGAACTCCGCTTCGACCGTAGCCCTGTTGACGGTTTCTTGAGCCACCCATGTTCGGTGCTTGTCTCGGGTTTCGCTGAAATTGCTGGTTCGGTCTGCTCTGCGGGTATCCCGAGCGCCGCTGATTTTGCTGATTAGGCGCAAGGTCGCGAGACATTCCGCGCATGTGAGCTTGCGGAGTCGATGCAAACCTCTGTAACGAGTTAGCTTGGCGCCGAAACTGGCTGACCCCTGCCGCAGGCGAGTTGTGAATTTTCGAGCGCAAAATTGGTGGCAAAAGAACAGCGAGCCAAAGCGCACCAAGAATCAAAAGGATTAACTTACTCATCGGTCTTGTAAGTCTATTGAGTTGCAACTTCGGTTGAAACTAGAAAATATTCTCAGCCGCGAGAAATAAACATGGCTATAAAACCCACTAAATGGGGCTCAAAAGTCCTCAGTCCTCAGTTTCACGACGGTACAAGCCCTGGCGCCCACCAGATTTTTCCCACAGCGTCAGTTCGCCGATAACCATCTCTCGATCGGCACTTTTGCACATGTCATAAATAGTCAGCGCAGCGACCGAACATGCATGCAGGGCTTCCATTTCAACACCCGTGCGATCGATCGTGTCAACTTGCGCCTCGACTGCAATGTGATCATCTCCAATTTCGAAATTGATGTATACCGCGCCAACTAATAGTGGATGACAAAGCGGAATCATCTCGGCGGTTCGCTTTGATGCTTGAATTCCGGCGACTCGTGCCACTGCCAGAACATCGCCCTTTTTAACTTCACGATTGGCGATCGCTGCAGTAGTGGCCGGCTTCATAAACACTTTGCACCGCGCAATTGCTCGTCGGTGGGTCGGTTCTTTTGGTGTTACATCAACCATTCGTGCCCGACCCATTGGGTCCAGATGAGAAAAATTTAAGTCAGACATGATCGTGCTTCTTAACCGCCAATTTGGCTCATTGAGCGTTTTGGACGCACAAATGTGACGTTGCCGATCGCATGACCCGCCCACTTCGTGCCAACAGCACGCTTGATTTCGGCTGCAAGTGCATCGTCGCTTGCATCGCCGCGCAACATTTCGCGCAAATCAAACTCGGTGGTCGAAAACAAGCAAGTCCGAAACTGGCCCTCAGCAGTCAGACGCACACGATCACAGTCCCCACAAAATGGTTTTGTCACCGATGGAATCACGCCGACAGTTCCGCCACCATCTAGATATCTCCAGCGATCTGCGGGCGCTGCACCCCGACTCGCAACTTGCTCAAGTGGATAGACACTGTTAATAGTCGCAACGATTTCGTCTTGACCAACAACATCGTTGCGTTGCCATTGTCCCTGTGCATCAAGTGGCATGAACTCGATAAATCGAACTTCAATTTGTTTTTCGCGACCAAAACTCGCAAGGGCGACGATCTCGTCGTCATTTACGCCGCGTTGAATAACTGCATTAACTTTTACTGGGGCAAAGCCTGCTTGCACCGCGGCGTCGATGCCGTCTAAAACATTTGCCAGATGGTCGCGGCGCGTGATCTTGAGAAATTTTTCTTGTTGCAAAGTATCCAGGCTGATATTAATTCGCGATAGGCCCGCAGATTTAAGTTCGTCGGCGATCAAACGCAAGGTTGCTCCGTTTGTCGTCATCGCCAAATCTATGTTTTTGCCTGCCAGTTGAGAATTCGCCGTCTTTGGGACTTGCAGTTTTGCAAGTTTCTCGACTAGCACCGGTAAGTGAGCACGCACCGTTGGCTCGCCACCAGTTAATCGGATGCTGTCAACATCAAATCGCTCAACACAGATTTGCGTCAAACGATAAATCTCTTCGAAACTCAAAATCTCTTTGCGATCAAGCCACACCATGCCTTCTTCTGGCATGCAATAAGTACACCTGAAATTGCAACGATCAGTTATCGAAATCCGTAAATCACGCACGGTTCTGCCAAACGGATCAATTAGTTCCATTTTTGCATTCCCATGGTCTGAGCCTATTGCTGACCAGTTAGCCGAGCAACATCACTTCAACTTCGGAGCCTGCGGCTAGGCCTTCGCCGTCTGGCACAAGGGCTAACCCGTTCGCAAGCGCAGTGGCTGCAAGTTGATGACTGCCCTGCGGGCCTGTGTCGCGCACGTGCAGACGGCCATCGTTTTCAAATGTTCCAAACACGCGCATCAAGTGGATTTTGCCATCGCGACGACGCTTCATTTGTTTGTCAACCACTGCAAGCACTTTTGGTCGCGTCAAATTTTGCGTATGCCCCATCATCTTGCGTAACGCCGGGCGCGCCAACATTTCAAAACTAATCATTGATGAAACTGGGTTGCCTGGCAAACCAAATACTGGGATTACCCGCGAGTCGCTCGTTTTGAGTCTGCCGAACGCAAAGGGCTTTGCTGGCTTTATCGCCATCTGCATCCATTGCATCTCGGCGATTCGCGACAACACGATCTTGACAACATCAAAGTCACCTTGCCCAAC
>CAMAWU010000089.1 GCA_945862025.1 Ferrithrix thermotolerans DSM 19514
ATTCGGCTCAAAAGGTTTGGTTGGATCAGATAATCCAATGATGACTAGTGTGATTAAGCGCAATGATCAAGGCACACAGTTAGACAAAATGCCGTACTTCTTTTTAGATCGTTATATTCCGTCGTATATTGCTGAATGGAATGAGTTCAAGGGTGTCGCCACCGGAAAAATTCAGCCAGTTGTTACTGGTGCTGATGGTCGAGCATCGCTTGTCGCAGGTTTAGCAGCATGGAAGTCGGTTCGCGAAGGTCGAATGGTTAAGACCAGCGAAATCGTTGGCTAGTAAAAAACTTTTAAATTTTAAACGCCATAACTTTTAATTCGTGTTGCCACGAATCGTTGGCGTGTGTCATTGCACTGTGATGAAGTTGCAATTGGTTGTGCAGCAATACGTGATGATGCGACCCATGATGGCCACTTGCCGGTCAGTGTTGCAGCGGCTTGTCTGGCGGCACCGAGTGCAACTATTTCAGGTTCGTTAAGTACGTTGACTTGCTTGCCTGTTAAGTCAGCAACTATCTGACAAACAGCGGGCGACTGTGCGCCGCCACCGAGCAAAAATATTCGACCTGATGTATCAACTCCACAGTTCGTGATTGCATTCAAACCATCGAGAAGTCCGCAAACAACACCTTCAATTGCGGCGCGCGCAACATCACTGCGCGAATGACTCGAGTTAATGCCGACCAACATTGCTCGCGCGTCAGGCAGATTCGGCGTGCGCTCGCCATCTAGGTATGGCAATAGCACAAGACCATTTGCTCCGCAGTTAGAAGTCATCGCAAGTTCGCCAAACTGCTGCAGATCAACATTCAGAAAATTAGCGAACGAGTCGAAAACTTTTGTTGCGTTTAGTGTGCAAACAAGTGGCAAGAAACTTCCTGTGGCGTCAGCAAAACCAGCCACTGCCGCGCTGCTATCAGCTGTTGCCTGAGCACTGACTGCATAAACCGTGCCTGATGTACCTAGTGAAATAGCAACATCGCCAGGCAGAAGACCGATGCCAAGCGCGCCAGCCATGTTGTCACCCGTGCCACAGCCAATTACGGCATCGCCCCATTGGCCCGTTGATTCAAGCGGTTCGGCGACGCGCGGCAACATATTTGACCAATCGCGAGACTTGTCGATTATTTTCAGAACTTCGCCGTCATAACTATTGGTTGACGGCGACCAATAACCAGTGCCAGAAGCATCACCGCGATCTGTGGTTATTTCGGCTGCGCCACCGCCGCGCAAATGCCATGAAAGATAATCGTGAGGTAAACATATGTGGGCAACACGCGACCAGTTCTGTGGCTCGACACGCTTTAGCCACGAAAGTTTCGCCACGGTGAAACTTGCAACCGGCACACTGCCTACATGCGATGCCCACCACGCAGCATCGCGTTGGTCAACACACCACCGTGCATCTGGTGCCGACTCGGTGTCGTTCCACAATTTGGCTGGGCGCACAACTTTGTGACTGGCGTCAAGAGTGACTAATCCATGTTGTTGACCGGCGACCGAAATGGCGGCGACGTTTGGCAAAACAGCCTGCGCAGAAGCTTGTGCGTAAGCCTGGTCAAACGCCGTTATCCACTCAGTTGGGTTTGTTTGACTAACTGGGGCAATGCCTGTGCTTGGGTGCGATGCACGACCAGACGAAACTAATTCGCCAGAATCTAGATCGCGAACCTCTACTTTTGTTGACTGCGTTGACGAATCAACGCCGACTACAACCGGCATTAGTTATCGAACGCCGAGAATCAGTTCTGTAACAAGTTGGTCAAGACGCTCGTGAGCATAACCACGCTCGCCGAGTGCCTTGACATCAAATGTGTCGGTGCGCAGACTGTGCAACGCATCGGCGCCTAATCCATCAGGAGAAGTCGGCACACTTAGTTGGTCAAACATTGCGGCTTTAAGTGCTGCCTGAATCTCTTTGTCTTGCTTGAATTGGCGAGATTTCTCAGCCAAGATCAAATAAGTTCGCATGCAACCGCTGGCGAAATCCCAAACACCCTCTGCATTCTCTGTTCGATATGCGTGTGCATCGAAGTGCAACATTCCGTCCCACTTCGAATCTTCAAGCAACTTGACGAGATAAAACGCATCTCGGATTCCTTCGCTACCAAACCTGAAGTCTTGGTCGAACTTTCCAATTCGTTGGGCGTTCAAATCGATATGAAACAACTTGCCGTGCCACAAAGTTTGCGCAACCGCGTGAGTGAAGTTGAGCCCGCTCATTGTCTCGTGAGCAAACTCCGGGTTGAGGCCGACCATCTCTGGCCACTGCAATTCGTTGATAAATGCAATTGCGTGACCAACTGTTGGCAAAAACATATCTCCACGCGGTTCGTTTGGTTTCGGCTCAAGTGCAAACTTAATGTCATAGCCACGATCTTTTGCATATGCGCAGCAAATGTTTACTGCCTCGGCGTAACGATCAAGTGCGGTTCGAACATCTTTTGCTGCTTCGCATTCAAGACCTTCACGGCCGCCCCACATCACATAAACTTTTGCGCCAAGTGAGACGCCCATGTCGATTGACTCCATAGTTTTTTTAATTGCATAGCGACGAACAATCGGATCATTAGCGGTGAATGCGCCCTCTTTGAACACTGGCTGACCGAAAAGATTAGTCGTAGCCATCGGAACTTTCATGCCGGTCTTATCTAGTGCTTGACGAAAACGTTTCAGCGCAGTTTCGCGCTCAGCGGCAGTTGATCCAAATGGCACAAGATCGTCGTCATGAAAGTTGACACCGTATGCACCAAGATCAGATAGACGATGTACCGAATCAACAGGGTCAAGTGCGGGGCGAGTTTCTAATCCGAATGGGTCGCGGCCCATGTTGCCGACGGTCCAAAGACCGAATGTAAAGCGATGTTCTGGTTTAGGAGTGAAGTTGTCAGACATACTCGAGATACTAGTTGTAATTCGGTTTAGTCTGCCAAGCGGTTAGAGTAAACAAGCCTTTTACCTTCCGGGGTAGCTCAGTTGGCAGAGCAACGGACTGTTAATCCGTTTGTCGTGGGTTCGAGCCCCACCCCCGGAGCCAAGTAATTACCCATAATCCGATTAATACGATTAGGTGAATCATGGTCGAAACTGCGCGAGTGGCGAATGTTGCTCACCCGCTTGATCCACTAAGTCGAGATGAACTTGAAAAAGTAATTATTGCGGCGCGAAGAGAATTAAAACTCAGTCAACATCATTTGATTGCGATGGTCCAACTTGAAGAGCCAACTAAAGCCTTACTTGCGGATTATCAAAACGGCAAAACTTATTCTCGCGCGGCACGGCTAACAATTTTCGATCGCACTACAGCCAAAGTCAGCGAGACCGTCATCACAATTAGTGGCAAAGTCTTAACCCACCAAATTATTGAAGGCGCCAAAGCACCAATTTTGAGTGTTGAATCTGTTCGGGCGATTGCGGCGGCAAAGAAAGATCAACGGGTAATTGGAGCATTGTTGCAACGCGGAATCTCGGATCTCAGCACTGTAATTATGGAGACTTGGCCGATCGGCGCGCAGATACCCAAGCATTTTGATGACGGTCGGCGAATCGTCTGGACTCCGATGTGGCATCAGCCAACACCTCAGGCGAACTTTTATGCCCACCCAATTTCGGGTTTACATGCAATCGTCGACATAGATTCTGGCGAAGTTCTTGCTGTCGAGAACGATCAACAAACTGCAATACCTCAGACACCGGGCCCGTATCGGCAGAGTCAAACGGGGGCCAATGTTGAGTTGAAGCCACTTGAGATTAAGCAGCCGGAAGGTGTGTCCTTTTCGTTCGATGGCTACAAGGTGAATTGGGAGCGTTGGAGTTTTCGAATCGGGTTTTGCCAGCGTGAAGGATTAGTTATTCACGATGTTTGGTTTTCTGATGATGGTCAACCCCGAAAAATTGCACACCGAATGTCGATTGCCGAATTAGTGATTCCATATGGTGACCCGAGTCAGGGTGCGTATCGCAAGAACGCTTTTGATACGGGCGAATTTGGTCTGGGTAATTTTACAAACTCGCTGACACTTGGTTGCGATTGTCTCGGCGAAATTGTCTACCTAGATGTTGCCGTTGCCAACCCAGATGGCACGGTGCGCGAAATCAAAAATGCAATCTGCCTACACGAAGAAGACTTCGGCATCTTGTGGAAGCATGTCGACACGGATGGCAATGTCGAAGTGCGTCGCGGACGCAGATTCGTTGCATCGTCAATCGTCACGATTAACAACTACGAATATGGCTATTTCTGGTATTTCTACCAAGACGGATCAATCGAGTTTGAAGCAAAACTCACCGGAATTATGTTGACTCTTGCCGACACGCCAGGCAATCCACACCCATCAGCGACCGAACTTGAGCCCGGGCTGTGGGCGCCATATCACCAGCACATTTTATGTGCGCGACTTGATCTAGATATTGACGGTGATGTTGGTGGCGCGAATAATACTGTCGTTGAAATTGATTCGTTCGCTCACGAACTCGGACCAAAAAATATTTATGGTGGCGCATACGAAACAAGCGAGACAATTTTGAAACACGAACTTAATGCCAAGCGAGTTATTGATCCATTTAAGAGTCGGTTTTGGAAGATCATCAATCCGAATCGTAAAAACCATATGGGGCATCCGGTTGGTTACAAACTCGTGCCAGGACACACGACATTTCCATTGGCACTGCCAGAGTCAACAATCGGCAAACGCGCAGGATTTATGTATCAGCACTTGTGGGTGACCAAAAATGAAACCAGCGAGCGATACCCCGCGGGTGATTACCCATTTCAACATGCTGGTGGTGCAGGATTGCCGCAGTGGACGCAAGCCAACCGTGAAATCGAAAACACCGATGTTGTGTTGTGGCATGTATTCGGCACGAATCACATTCCGCGTGCCGAAGACTGGCCCGTAATGCCTGTTGAGCGCACAGGCTTTCATCTCAAACCGAGTGGATTTTTTGCTCGCAGTCCGGCAATCGATGTTGCCCCAGCCTCGAAGCCTTGCCATTAGGCTTTGCCCTTGCAATTGAGCGTTGCTATTCATAGATACATATATAAGTGGGGCCAGTAGCTCAGTGGTTAGAGCAGGGGACTCATAATCCCTTGGTCGCAGGTTCGATCCCTGCCTGGCCCACCATTCAATTTCGCCTCGTTCGGTTATTGCGCTAGTCTCGTTACACAAAACGCACACGTCATCGGGATGTGTGCAAAAGGGGAAATAAATGACAAAGCGCAAAGGAATTAAATCCGCTGTTCTTGCCATTGCAGCGTTTGCACTCATCGCGGGTGCATGCGGCGGCAGTAGCGATACAGCAACTGAAGAGACAACTGCAGAGACTGCAGCACCAGCAACTGACCCTTGTGAAGGTTCAGAACTCAAGCTCGGTCTCGCATTCGACACTGGTGGTCGTGGTGACGGAACATTTAACGACTCGGCCGCTCGCGGTGCAGAACAAGCTGCAACTGATTTGTGCTTCACAGTTCAAGAGCTTGAAGCAACAAGCGACGACGATCGCAAGCCAAACCTCGAGGCACTCGTAGCCGCTGGTAATAATCCAGTAATCGCAGTTGGTTTCGCATTCGGTGGAGCAATTGAAGAAGTTGCTGCTGCTAACCCAAATGTAACTTTCGGTTGGGTCGACGGTTATCTTGACCTTCCAAACGTAAAGACTCTCGGCTTTTCTGAGCAAGAAGGTTCTTTCCTTGTTGGTGC
>CAMAWU010000090.1 GCA_945862025.1 Ferrithrix thermotolerans DSM 19514
AAGCCAAGTAAATCAAACTTAACCAGACCGATCGTCGCGCAGTCGTCTTTATCCCACTGCAACACACTGCGATCTTTCATTCGTGCCCACTCAACTGGGCAGACCTCACTGATTGGGCGATCGCAAATCACCATGCCACCAGAGTGCACACCCAAATGTCGCGGTGCATCTAAAACCTGTCGAGCCAGTTCTATGACTTGGGCAGGAATCTCATGACCAGTATTAACTTCGCCTGTCTTAGCGTCACTTGCCAGTGAGCCAAACACGCCGACTTGCTTGCTCCATGCATCTTGTTGACCAGGCGCAAAACCTAATGCCCGAGCCATGTCTCGAATCGCCGAGCGCGAGCGATAAGTGATCACATTGGCGACTTGTGCCGCATGATGCCGATCGTAACGATTGAAAACATATTGAATGACTTCTTCGCGTCGACCGCTTTCAATATCTATGTCGATATCTGGTGGACCATCACGCTCAGTTGACAAAAATCTCTCAAACAATAAACCAAGTGATACGGCATCGGCTTTGGTTATATCTAGGGCAAAGCAAACCGCGCTGTTGGCCGCGCTACCCCGACCTTGACAAAAAATATTTGAACGCTGACAAAACTGCACGATATCCCAAACGACTAAGAAATAGCCGGCGAAACCAAGTCGCTCAATGACATTGAGTTCGTGATCAATCGTCTTCCATGCTCTTGCACGCAGCGAAAGATCTTCAATGTTGCTCACGGGTCGCAACCCATATCTGCGAGTTGCCCCTTGCTCGGCGAGTAAACGCAAATATGAAATTTCGTCTAAGCCATCTGGACAAATAAATGGTGGAAGTTTCGGTGCAACCAAAGATAAATCAAATGCTGATGATTTTGCTATCTCGCCTGTCAATTCGATAACGCCCGGGTACCGACTGAACCGCCGAAGTTGCTCTTTGCCGCTACGAATATATGCACTTGGAGCAGGAGGCAAATGAATATCAATCTCATCAAGACTTGCGCGTTGTCTAACTGCTGCCAGTGCAACTGCTAACCGATACTCGCGTAGTGATGCATAACTGACATCGTTAGTAGCAACACACTGCAAATTATTTCGCATCGCCAACTGCACAAGCGCATCGTTGCGTGTTGAATCAAGTGGGTCGCCATGATCACACAATTCAACTAACACTCGGTCGCGACCGAATTCGCTAACGAGTTTTTGCAATCGACGCGAAGCCGCCTCTGGTCCGTGTTGTTCGAGCGCTTGATTGACTATGCCACTACTTGCTCCCGTCAATACCCAACATGTACCAGCTACGTCTTCGGCAACTTTTGCCGTATCGAAAACCGGTGCAGACTTTGAGCCCGCTAACTGGCCAATAGTTATCGCATGTGATAGTCGCGAATAACCAGATTGACCATCGGCGATCAAAACAATTTGTGGATCACTGCTGCTGGTATCACTGTGCTGATTAGAACAGGTCAGTTCAACGCCAAATAAAGTTGGCAGCCCAAACCCGCGAGCCGCTTGGGCGAACTTTACGACACCATAAAATCCGTTGCGATCGGTCAGCGCAAGTGCACTCAACTGATTATCAACTGCAGACTCAACAAGTTGCTCAGGATGTGAAGCCCCGTACAAAAACGAAAAGTTTGATCGACAATGCAATTCGGCGTAACCAGACACTCAAATTAGGCTAGCGAACATATGTTCGTGCTAGATAGCGAGTGTAAACCGCTTATCTATTGACTATTTGGCGGGCAACACGAATCGCCCCACGAGCCCCGTCTTCGGAGGCCTGCAATGCCTCATCAAAACTAAACCATTTAACTTCTTTGCTTTCACCTTCGGCTGGTGCAAATGTTTCATTATCGGCAACCAATAAATATCTAACATCTAAATGTGTGTGCCCGCGGGGCCCGGGGTGAACATCAAGATGAATAAACCTCGGCAAGCTTAAAAAATGTTGCAACTGCAAACCAGTTTCTTCTCGTGCTTCACGCAGTGCTGCTTGGTCAACTGACTCGCCGGCGTCGATGTGCCCACCTGGTTGCAGCCACATGTTGAGGCGTTTATGCAAATGCAACACCACACCAGGCACACCAACAACAATTGCCGAAGCGGTGACATGTGTTGTGTCACTGTGTTCATTAAACGGTGAGCTCAACAGTGGTGCAAGTTCGCGAAATAATTTGATCGACTCTCGTTCGCGATCATCTATTGGTGCGTGCTTTACGAGATCTGCACAAAACTTAGCCACGAATTCAACGCCTGCGTCAAGAACCATCAACTGCACAATATCGCGGTGACTAACAAGTCATATATCGCCGGCTAGTTATATATCGCCGCAACTGTCCACTCGCCATGTTCGAGAATTGCCAACATCGCCAAAATCTGCGGCGCGCTATCTATTAAAACTTTTCCTGTCGCAGTATTTCCTGTCGCAATATTCTTTAGTGCAATTTTTTCACAGACTAATTGCAAGCGAACTAATCGGCGATTGCGAGCAATATCCCACCAGTGCTCTTCAACTGGCCAAGGACCTGCCCATGAATTTACTTTGTAGTGCGCCACGCCAATAATTACGGTGACTGGCGGTGCACTTAACTCGTGGCGCGCACTGACACTTAACAACTTTCCGAATTGATCATTTATCTGTACTGAAATTGGCTCAGAATAAACAACGCTTGGCGATGGCGGCGGCAACGCACCGCGCCATTTTGGCGCTGCTGGTTGTTCACTGTTGTCACCACTGCCGATAGTTTGAGTGTGCGTTGCTGAAATAAGTTGATAACTATCTAACAGATCGCGTCCACCTTGCCACTTAAAAACTTGCACAGCAGCAGAACCCAGCAATTCGCTTAATCGACCAATTGCTTGTGCTGCTGTTTCGTCAGTTTGCGTGCTGCCACCCCACAACTTAAGTTGGCGTGCTGTATCGGCACGAACTTCATCGGCAATTAACTGCACGCGAACTAGGCCGTTGCTAGCTAGTTCACTAGACAGCTGACTAACTAGTTCACTAGTGAATTCGCTAGCGAGCGACGCTTCAAGTTGCCACTTTGCGCTCTCGACAATTGCACTCGCGGTTAATCCTTGCTGGCGATACCACAGTCGCTCAAAACGCTTGCCGTTTTCTAATTCGAATGAGATGACAATTCGCACGCAAACAGTTCCGTTAACTGAAAAATACTCAGTGAATGCACTAGCCATTCTCTGCACACTGTTTATTACGATTTGTTGATCGCTAACTGGCTGATCAAATTTCTCAACACAAAGATGCTCTGGTGGTGGTGGAACCACAACAAGTTGATGCTGCTCGTCGCCCCGCGCAAGCCGATGCAGTTCAAAACCTAACTCACCAAATCGACCCGCCAAAACAGACTCACTGAGAGCACAGATATCTCGCAGTGTGTTAAGCCCGAGTCGTTCAAGTAGCGAAATAGTTTCACGATTGATGTTTGCGAATTCGCTGAGCACTCGCACAGATTGCGGGGCAAGCCACTCGTTAGTTTGATCTGGCTCGACGACATACGGCACAAATAAATTTGAGTTGCTGCTGGCGCGATTACTAGCAATATTGCTGGTGCTGGTGCTGGTGCTGGCGCTGGCGCTCGCAGCAATATGCGCAGCCAAACGACTGTCGGCAACGCCCACACCAATCAACAATTCGCTTGAAACCAAAGTCTTTAGTGCTTCAACTATTTTTAACGCCATCATCTCGTCGCCACCCATGTATCTAGATGGGCCTCGTGCAGCAAACACAATTAAACCTGGTTCGCTGACTTCGATCAGTGGTACAAGTTCGTTAACTTTGCGAACAACTGCATCAAAAGCATTGCGATCACGATTTGGCTGATGCGCAACTATTTCTATATCTGGACACAACGCTTGAGCATGTCGACGACGCATGCCAACTTGTACGCCATAACGCATCGCGCCAGGAGTACGCGATATGACTCTTTGTGCATGCACGACAGCGCACGGTTTGTTTGAACTTTTTGCTGCAACAACTGCCGACCAATCAAGACATTGCAGTACCGCTAAACGCCGAGATGCAAGCATGCTGATAATTTTTGGCTGGTTTATCTAGTTGGCACCGTCGGGTTTATCTAGTCAGCACGGTCGGGTAACTAAACACTCGCGCTCGCGAGCCACTCGACGCCCGCTAACTCTGATGTGGACATCGCGATATTGCAAATATCCAGAGCCATTGTCAACACCAGTCCAACTTTTTGTTTTGGTATCTAAAACGACATCAGCAAGAAATGTATTTGAACGATTTATGTCATCGACTGATCTAGCAGCAGATTGTGAGATCGTCGCATTGTCAACAATGATCATCACTGCACGACGAGATTGCAATCGTGTCTGAACTCGTCTGGCATCGTTGGCCGACAATCGAGCCGGCACGGCAACAATTAATAGATCAAAGCCTTCTATCGCTGCAGCAACCGTGACTGACCATTCGCGCGATGTCTGGGGTGGATGCACCAACACTGTTCGTTCTAGGGCAACACCATGCTCAACAGCGGCAAGCACGCCAAGATGATCTACGCCGACAATACCGAGCCATGACCCTTGTTGAGTTGCGCGCGAGCAAAGTGAAAGCGCTAGCGATAAACCTGCGTCACCACTGCAACGCACGATGCGCCCGCGCACTAAGCCAGAATCGGGCAATAAGTCTCGAACATTGTCGCCAACAGCTAAGCGCTCTACAACTGGCGGTTTTACAACTAACCGATTTTTTACTAGAAACTCTGTGGCTAAAAGTTCTGTGACTCTGGTATCTAGTTGCATACCAGTACTGTAGCGAACACCTGTTCGTAGTAACTACTCGCTATCTAGAGTTGCTAACCAGAGTTGCTAACTAGAGATGTTAACTAGCCCTGATAAGCACTGAATCTAGAACGGCAATCAACTCTCGTGGGTCTTTGACCCATTTATCAGCGCCAAGTTCTTGAGCATGATCGTCAGATCGAATCGCTGATCCACCAACAAAACATTTGACCGTCGGTTTAGTGGATTTATCACCATTTGATTTAGAAACTTTTCGCACGGCTGAAATTGATTTAGCGGCTTCAGAAAGTGAACTAGGCATCGTCGTAACGACACAAACACCAACCACATTTTGAAGATTCTTTACCGCTTTGCCAAACTCATCAGCCGGAAGATCGGCTCCGAGATTAGAAACATTCCAACCTTCGTAGCGCAATAAATGTGTGATCATTGCAATTGTCAGCGAATGCAGTTCTCCTTTTGGCGCTCCAACAACTACCGTGCCGCGGTCAAGTCCACGACGCTTAAATTTTAAACTCAGTTGAACAATCAAACGAAAAACAATTTCAGATGAGCGATGCTCAACATAAACATCTATCTTGCCAGATTCCCATTGATTGCCGATAATCACTAGTGCCGGAATCAAAATATCCACATAAATAAACTGAAGATCATGACCACTACGAAGTGCCGAATTTAAGATATTCGCTGAACCCACCTCATCGCCGTCAATCAACCGCCCAACAATACGATCAACCCAATCTGCCGAATCACGTCCACCATGCCGGGCTTTAGATTCTCCTTTGCCGCTTGATTTTTTGGCTAATTGAAACTCTTTTAAGACAGCTTTATCAACTTGCCAACCACGATCAACGCGAACCGCTGGCAACATCCCCTCGCGAACATAACGATAAACCGTCATGTAATG
>CAMAWU010000091.1 GCA_945862025.1 Ferrithrix thermotolerans DSM 19514
CAAGCCAAACAAGTCTTGAAAGGTCTTGAATCAGGAGTTGTTGATTGCGTGATTGGCACACACAGATTGCTTCAAGAAGGTGTGAAGTTCAAAGATCTCGGACTTTTAGTTGTCGATGAAGAGCAACGGTTCGGTGTGCAACACAAAGAGCAAATGAAACAGTTGAAGACGAATGTTGATGTTTTGACACTTACTGCGACGCCGATTCCACGGACACTTGAAATGAGTCTTGTGGGCATTCGAGATTTGTCTTTGCTGAATACTCCCCCTGCAGATCGACAGCCGATTCTTACTTTTGTTGGTGAAGAAGACGACCGCGTCGCCACGGAGGCGATTCGTCGCGAGTTGTTGCGTGATGGTCAAGTGTTTTGGGTGCATAACAGAGTTCGCACAATTGAAGACCGAGCTCGCGAATTGCGCGAGTTGGTGCCAGAAGCGCGAATCATTGTGGCGCACGGGCAAATGGACGAAGCAAGACTTGAACGAGCGGTACAAGATTTCTGGGAAGGAAAATACGACGTGCTGGTGTGCACGACAATTATTGAGAGCGGCATTGACATGCCAACCGTGAACACACTCGTCGTTGAGCGCGCCGACTTATTGGGCCTCGGACAATTGCACCAACTCCGTGGCCGCGTCGGTCGCAGCGGACAACGCGCCTACGCATATTTATTTCATCCTCGAGATCGCGCACTATCCGAACATGCCTACGAGAGGCTTCGCACGATTGGCGAAGCGACCGAACTTGGAAGCGGTTTCAAAATTGCGATGCGCGATCTTGAGATCCGTGGCGCTGGAAACCTTCTAGGAGAAGCTCAAAGTGGGCATATCGCAGCAGTCGGATATGACCTCTACTGCCAACTCGTGACTGAAGCCGTCGCCGAAATGAAAGGTGAGATGCCGAAGATTCCGGTTGAACTAAAAATTGATGTTCCAATCACGGCGTTTTTGCCGAACGACTATGTCGCAAAAGAGGAGTTGCGACTTGATGCCTATCGCCGACTCGTTGCAGTCAGAACGCACGCCGATGTTCAAGACATCAGAGCGGAATGGCAGGATCGCTTTGGAGAACTGCCCCCGCCCGCCGAGTCGTTGTTGATGGTCGGCGCCCTTCGTGCCGAGTGCCATCGAATCGGTTTGCGCGAAATTATCGTTTCAGATAATCGAGCCAAACTCTCGCCGATAACTCTTAAGGCAAGCGAGTCAATGCGCCTTGTGCGATTGTCGCCATCGGCAACATATCGCGAGCAATCCAATGATCTGAGCATTGCGATTCCGCGCGGTCAAGAGCCCGCAACATATCTAGTCGGCTTTATGCAAGAACTTGTCGAAGAAGTGGCACTAGTGTAAGTGCGATGAAAAATAACAAAACAAATACTTTCCGTCTCGTAACAACTACTTTTGTGACTCTTGCAGTTGTTGTCGCGAGTTGTGGTTCAACTTCAAACTCTGCCGCCGAAATGGATGGCACAAAAATTTCGCGAGACGAGCTTGAACTAACAATTACAGAACTCAGCGACGCCGGACAAACACCAGTAGTTGATGGTGAGATCCCTGGCGATACCGCGCGAAGTGTGCTTACGGCTTTGCTTCAAGGTGCTGCCGCAGATGTGATCCTCAAGACATATGGACAAGAGATAACCCAAGCCGACCGTGACGAAATCGCTGTGTCGGTCAGCCAAAATACAGACACGACTGAATTCACTGAACACCTAAAGAATTTGATTATTGAACTTAACGCTGGAGGACTTGCTCTCAGCCGAGTTTCTCCACCGGACGCTGAGACAGCAGCAAAGATGTACGACAAAGCACCGGCATCACTCGGTGTGATGTGTGTTCGACATTTAGTCGTCAAAGAAGAGGCCAAAGCCAAAGAAGCGCTTGCGAAAGTCTTGGGGGGTGCTGACTTCGCCGAAGTGGCTGGCGAATACTCAATTGAGCCAAACGCAAAAGTATCTGGTGGTGCTCTGTCTGGCGAAAAAAATGCATGCATGCTCTTAAGCGAATATCAAAGTAGTTTTGATCCGGATTTTACGGCTGGTGCGTTACTCGCTAAGCCTGGCGTTGTAACTGGACCAGTTAAATCAAGTTTTGGTTACCACGTTATTTTGATTCGACCATTCATCGAAGTATCAGCTGATGTATCGGCATTACTTGAAGCAAATGCTGGAGTACTTCTTTTAAATGGATACCTTGCGACCACAAAGATAAAAGTCGACTCTGCCTACGGCCGCTGGAACCCTGCCAGTGGCACCATCATCGCAAACTAAGTTGATAAGCGCATGACCGCGCAAATCACAGTTGTTGGACTTGGCCCAGGCTCGGCTGGTTCGATAAACCACGAGACCTTACAAGCAATCGAGCGAATCAAATTTCGCTTCACTCGAACTACTCGTCATCCGACTTCTCATCTAATCGAAGGTGCCGTGAGTTTTGATGCCGAGTACGAGCGCCACAACTCATTTGACGAGGTTTACACGGCGATTGCTAAACAACTGATTGCGGCCGCACATCAACACGGACAAATTCTTTACGCCGTGCCAGGTTCACCGCTCGTACTTGAGCAAAGCGTGCAATATTTGTTGCAAGACACAACTGTTGATGTCGTACTAATACCTGCGATGAGTTTTTTAGATGTTGCCTGGAATGAACTCAAAATCGACCCTGTCAACCAAAGCGTGCGAATGATTGATGGACATCTTTTTGCAGAGCTTGCCGCGGGCGAACGTGGCCCGCTACTTGTTGCGCAGTGCCATGCCAAATGGGTTCTGTCAAATATAAAACTTGCACATGAGTCTGCAATTGGCGATGAGCCGGTTGTGATTTTGCATCACCTTGGATTAGAGGATCAGCAAGTGATCACAACTTCATGGCAAAACCTGGATCGCGAAATTGAACCCGATCATTTAACTACTTTGTATATTCCAAA
The DNA here is from genome assembly GCA_945862025.1 of Ferrithrix thermotolerans DSM 19514. Taxonomy (GTDB): domain Bacteria; phylum Actinomycetota; class Acidimicrobiia; order Acidimicrobiales; family Ilumatobacteraceae; genus BACL27. Next base: position 2,930 of record CAMAWU010000091.1, read on the forward strand.
ACTCGCCGAGCCAATCGCAGGAGATTTAGCAAGGTTGCACAAATTATCACGAACATTACGCGAACAATGCCCATGGGATCGTGAGCAGACACACGAATCACTCGTGCGCTATTTGATTGAAGAAACTTACGAAGTTGTCGATGCAATTAATCAACTTGATCCAGATGACCCGTCGACCGATGAAGCATTAATTGAAGAACTGGGAGACTTGCTGTATCAAGTTGAGTTTCACGCCACAATTGCCGAGCAACAAGGTCGCTTTAGTATCGCCGATGTTGCCAACTCGATTCACGACAAACTTGTGCGAAGACATCCGCATGTGTTCGGCAATGTCAGCGCCGATTCAGCAGACCAAGTCGTCTCAAATTGGGATGCCATTAAACAACAAGAACGCGGCGAAGTTGACAGCAAATCAGTTTTCGATGGTGTCGCAGCTGCTGCGCCAGCACTGATGTATTCGAGCAAACTTCAAAAGCGGGCTGCCGAACAAGGATTTGATTGGCCAAATAGTGATGGCGCCTACGAAAAAATTACCGAAGAGATCGGCGAGTTGCGCGACGCGGTGCGACTTAACAGCGACCCACAAACTATTCAAATGGAACTTGGAGATGTGTTATTCAGCGTTGTTAATTTGTCACGACATCTTGGCGTTGATGCTGAGACAGCTCTGCGAAGCGCCTCCGAGAAATTTAAGAACAGGTTTGTTGGCGTGGTCGACTTGGCAATCCAGCGGGGTTTAGATTTATCAAAGTGCTCGCTCAAACAACTTGACGAACTTTGGGATGAGATAAAGTTGAGACAATGACCGCGATCGCAAATATTCTTGGTCGCGAAGTTTTAGATTCACGTGGTAATCCGACTGTTGAAGTTGAAGTATTGCTTGAGTCTGGTGCGCACGGTCGAGCGATAGTTCCATCTGGGGCTTCGACCGGCGAACATGAGGCTGTTGAACTGCGCGACGGTGGCAAGCGATTCTTGGGTAAAGGCGTATTACAAGCGGTCGCAAATGTAAACAACGAAATATGCGATGCAATCATCGGGTTAGATGCGCTTAACCAACTCGCAGTAGATCAGAAAATGATCACACTCGATGGCACAGAAAATAAATCAAGATTGGGAGCAAACGCGATGCTTGGTGTGAGTCTCGCTGTGGCTCGCGCAGCGGCAAGCGCCCGCGCTCTTCCGCTATACAAATCAATTGGTGGCGACGAAGCAAATACTTTGCCAGTGCCAATGATGAATGTGCTCAACGGTGGAGTTCACGCTGACAACAACATTGACTTACAAGAATTTATGATTATGCCGATTGGTGCCACTCGATTCAGCGAGGGCCTTCAATGGGGCGTAGAGACGTATCACACCCTGAAATCTTTGTTGCGCGCCAAAGGGCTTTCAACAGCAGTTGGCGATGAAGGTGGTTTTGCACCGAACCTTGCGAACAACGAAGAGGCAATTGAGTTTCTGGTTGATGCGATCACACGCGCAGGTTTCAAACCAGGTGTCGATATCGCCATTGCGCTTGATCCAGCGATGAGTGAACTTTATAACGATTCGCGGTACCACCTGGCAGGAGAAAACAAAATCTTCACTGCTGATCAACTTGTTGAATGGTGGAAAACTCTGGTTGATAAATATCCAATCGTCTCAATTGAAGATGCCATGGCTCAAGACGACTGGGAAGGCTGGGCGACACTTTCATCTGAACTCGGCTCGCGAATTCAATTGGTCGGCGATGATCTGTTTGTGACAAATACAAAGCGCCTACAACAAGGCATCGATAAAAAAATTGCCAACAGTGTGTTGATCAAAGTAAATCAGATTGGCACTCTTTCTGAGACTCTCGACACAGTTTCATTGGCAACCAAAAACGGATACACCTGCGTGATGAGTCATCGCAGTGGCGAAACAGAAGACTCGACGATCGCCGATCTGGCTGTGGCAACGAATTGTGGTCAGATAAAAACTGGTGCTCCAGCGCGAAGCGATCGCGTTGCGAAATACAACCAGTTGCTTCGCATCGAACAAGATCTTGGTTTGAAGGCTATTTATCCTGTTTTATTTGGACACTCCACCAAATAACACATCCTGCCAGCCACAATATATAGGTGAATGAATCAAGGCGATGGACTCGAAGGGTTTTTGCCCCACTCGCCGTAATCTGCATCGGCTCGCTGTGCGTAGCGCTTTTTGTATTGCCTCTGCGTACATGGAGCAGACAACGCGCAGTAATCGCGCAACGCACTGAGCAACTTAACGCGTACGAAGACATCAACGCTTCGTTGCAAGAAGAAGTGGACAATCTCAAGACACCACAAGGTGCCCAAGAAGCAGTACGTTCGCAGTTGGGTTACCTTGCGCCAAGCGAAAAGCGGGTTCCACTTCTAAAATCGCCGTCAGCGTCGGGCGATCTGCCAGACCGTTGGCCATATTCGATTGTCACAAATATTTTGAAGATTAATTTAGAAACTTCTACCGCCGACCCAACATCTGGATTATTAAGCAAACTTCAGCCGTAATATAAGGCGAGATATAAATTGAACTAACTGTCTAGGGAGCAAACGTGGCTGGAAGCATTTTAGGTAATCGTGTATTGCGAAAAGAAGACCCGAAGTTTCTCACGACCGGCGGCAAATACATCGAAGACTTAAACGACGAACCAATGTTCGCTGGCGCACTACATGTAACTTACGTGCGATCAACTGTTGCTC
>CAMAWU010000092.1 GCA_945862025.1 Ferrithrix thermotolerans DSM 19514
AGTTGAAGGGTCAAGACCATGTGGTGCGAGCACTGCGCAATGCGGTGATCAATAATCGTGAAGGTCAGGCATATTTGTTCTCTGGTCCTCGTGGAACGGGTAAAACTTCTACCGCAAGAATTTTGGCAAAGGTTTTGAATTGCGAGAAGTTAAAAGATGGCGAGCCATGTGGAAAATGTAACTCGTGCGTTTCAATTGATGTTGGATCAAGTTATGACGTACTTGAACTAGATGCTGCGAGCAACAACGGTGTTGACAATATGCGCGATCTAATTGAGCGAGCCGCACTCGGTAACCCAGGTCGACATCGGGTTTTTATTCTCGACGAAGTTCACATGCTTTCTAAACCTGCAGAAGCCGCTCTATTAAAAACTCTTGAAGAACCACCTGAGCATGTTGTTTTTGTTTTGGCAACTACTGATCCACAAAAAGTTAGCGAGACGATTCGTAGTCGTACGCAACATTTGCAATTTCATCTTCTGCCAATGCAAGAGTTAAAAGATCATGTGAACTGGGTTGTTGCCGATGCGAAACTCGTCATTAGCCCGGCAGCAATTGATCGTGTCGTGCAACTGGGTGGCGGTTCTGTGCGCGACACGCTTTCGGCTCTTGAACTTGCAGTTGCTTCTGGTGGCGAATTAGAAGAGCAGATTTCTCTGGATGAATTCATAGAAGCTTTTATCGATCACGATCCCGGTCGTGCGCTTGCCGCTGTTGGAGCATCGGTGCAATTTGGTGCCGACCCGCGAGCACTTACCGAAGATATTGTACGTAACTTACGTGATTTATTTTTGTCGTTGATGGCACCAGAGCTTGTTCAACTGCCCGAGCAACGAGCAGAGATAGTTAATGATCAGGCGAGAAGAATGGGTGCCAGCAGTGTTGTTCGAGCGATTGAAGTTCTCGGCGAAGTACTAATTGAAATACGCCATGCACCAGATGCGCGACTACTGCTTGAAGTCTCTTTGGTAAAACTCACGCGACAAAATTCAAGCACCGATATATCTGCGTTGATGGCACGAATTGAAAAATTAGAATCCGGAGTGATTGCGAACCGTGATCCGACTGGGCCGATAACACGGCCAGTGATTGTAGATCCAGATACGGGTCGGGCAAAAATAGGTAGCAGGGCAACACCGCTAGTCACAACGCCCAGTGCTGCTGTAACTAGTGCTGCCGTCTCTAGTGCTGTATCTAGTGTCGCAGTCTCAGGTGATAATTCGGCAAGCAAAAATGTGAAAAGTGAGAGCACAGAAAATGTTGCACCGAATACTTCAGCTGTTCTGAGTGACGACGAAATTAAGCGCAGATGGCCAGATGTGGTTGCATCTCAAAAGCCAATGGTTCGTGCTTTATTTAGTGCCGTTAATCTTGTTGATTGCAAACAAGGTTCGATCACACTCAGTGCACCAAGCGAAGTACACATCACCAAGTCAAGCGAACATTTACAAGCACTAATGTCATCGCTGAAAACAATTGCTGGCAAACAAGTTCAAATTAGTTTTGTTGTCGGCGAAGCGAAGCGCAATCGTAATTCAAAACAAAGCTCGCCCGAATTAAGCAATCAAGAAATTGAAGAGCCTATTGATCTTGCCGAGACTACCAAGGCACCAACTGGCACTCATTCGCGACCGATAGATGATTTAGCGAAATTGTTTCCTGGGTCACAAATAATTGACGATAAAAAGTAGTCAGTCGTGGCTTCCGCATATACCCAACCAATGCAAGCGCTTATTGACGCGCTATCAAGACTTCCAGGTATTGGCCCAAAGTCGGCACAGCGAATCGCCTTTCATTTGATTAAAAGTGATGAGCGCGATGTAGAGCAACTTTCTGCTGCGATCTCTAAGGCGAAAGCGACAGTGCGGTTTTGCGAACGATGTTCAAATTTTGCCGAAACGTCGCTTTGTCATTTCTGCAGTGATGATCGACGCGACGCGACAACAATTTGCGTCGTAGAAGAGTCGCGAGATGTCGTGGCGATTGAAAAGACCGGAGAATTTCGCGGGCGTTATCATGTTTTGCTCGGCGCAATTAACCCACTTGATGGTGTTGGCCCAGAGCAACTGAAAATTCGCGAACTTCTTACTCGGATTGAACCAGAAAAAGTTGCTGAAGTTATTTTGTGTTTGAACCCCAACACTGAAGGCGATGTGACATCAATGTATTTGGCACGAATTTTGAAACCACTCGGCGTCAAGGTGACACGAATTGCCAGCGGATTGCCAGTTGGTGGAGATTTAGAGTACGCCGATGAACTCACACTCGGGCGCGCACTTGAAGGTCGCCGCGAAGTTACGGGCTAGCTCGTAAGTTAGCTTCTTAATTAATTAACTAGCGCGGACAATCAGCGCATCGCCTTGACCGCCACCGCCACATAATGCAGCAGCACCGAGGCCTCCACCTCGTCGACGCAACTCGTGCAGCAGAGTTAACGCCAAGCGATTGCCACTCATCCCGATTGGGTGGCCAAGGGCAATTGCTCCGCCGTTGACATTTACAATTTCATCCGAGATTCCAAGTTCGCGCATTGATGCGATGCCAACTGCAGCAAATGCTTCGTTGATTTCGAATAAATCAATATCAGAAACTTTTTTACCTGCGCGCTCAAGTGCTTTTTGAATACTTCGACTTGGTTGATGCAACAACGAAGCATTGTCCGGACCGGCAACCATTCCGTAACTTACGAATTCTCCAAGTGGTTTAACGCCACGCTTTTCGGCAGCCCGCTTCGACATCATTACGATCGCCGAGCCCGCATCACTGATTTGACTTGCATTGCCCGCAGTCACAGTGCCAGTTTTGTCAAACGCTGGCTTCAGAGTTGCAAGTGACTCCATTGTTGTTGACGCACGAACACCTTCGTCGGTGTCAATTATTAGTGGGTCACCCTTGCGTTGCGGAATCGAAATTGAAACAATTTCTTCTGCGAGTCTTCCGGCCGCAATTGCAGCGGCTGCGCGCAAGTTGCTCTTCATTGCTAGGTCGTCTTGCGCATCGCGACTGATGTTGCCGGCTGCGTATCGCTCCGTACCAAGACCCATCAGGCAAGCATCAAAGGCACACCACAAACCATCGCGTTGAATCGCATCAAGTAGTTGCACATCACCAAATCGAAATCCACTGCGCGCACCCATCGCAAGATACGGAGCATTCGTCATGCTCTCCATTCCGCCAGCAATGACGATGTCGGCATCACCGTTTGAAATCATTTGGTCGGCGAGATAAATCGAATTTAAGCCAGACAAACAAACTTTGTTGATGTTGATACTTGGAACATTCATCGGAATACCGGCTTTGGCTGCAGCCTGTCGGGAAGGAACTTGACCCTGCCCAGCGGTTAGAACTTGGCCCATGATCACATGTTCAACTTCATGAGGTGCAACTCCTGCGCGACGCAGAGCCTCAGCGATTGCTAGACCTCCAAGGTCTGCAGCACTAAACGAAGCCAATGCTCCACTCATCTTTCCGATCGGCGTTCTTGCTCCTGCAACAATGTATGAACCAGCCATGGCGACTCCTTAATTATGTTTTAGTCAAGAGTAGAGCCTTAGTGGACGATTTTCGCTACTGATTCGGTATTGATTCAGTATTCATTCCGGCAGATTAATTAGCCGGCTTTATATTTGTCTGCTCGGTTCAGTAATCTAAACAGATGAAAGAAATCCTAAAAGCAATATTGGCTGACGCTGACTCTGAAACCTTTGCCAAACTAGAAGTTCCCGCTACATATCGTGCGGCATATATTTTAAAAAGCGAAGAAGCGATATTCGCAGGTGTTTCATCGAAAGACAAAGACCCAAGAAAATCTGTTCATATCGGTCAAGTTCCGACACCAGAACTTGCACCAGATGAATGTTTGGTCGCAGTGATGGCCAGCAGTATTAATTTCAACACAGTGTGGACGAGCATCTTTGAGCCCATCAGTACCTTTGGGGCGCTTGCAAGACTTGCGCGCGAGAGTGATTGGGCAAAGAGACACGATCTGGATTATCAAGTGATGGGTAGTGATGCGTCAGGTGTCGTTTTGCGCGTCGGCACCGCAGTGCGCAACTGGAAACCCGGCGACAAAATCACTGCGCATTGCAATCATCTAGATGATCAAGATCCATCTGCGCACGATGACTCAATGATGGCAACTAATCAACGCATTTGGGGATACGAAACAAACTTTGGTGGACTCGCTGAACTCGCAATTCTTAAGGCAAATCAACTGATGCCTAAGCCCAAACATTTATCGTGGGAAGAATCAGCAGTAAATGCTCTGTGCAGCAGTACGAGTTATCGAATGTTGGTTTCAAAAAATGGTGCAGCAATGAAACAAGGTGATGTCGTTTTGATTTGGGGAGCGACAGGTGGAATTGGCGCGTACGCCGTGCAATATGTTCTCAACGGTGGTGGAATTCCGGTTGGTGTTGTGAGTTCACCAGAGAAAGCAAAGATTCTTCACGAAATGGGATGCACCGCAGTTATCGATCGCAAGACTGCTAACTACAAATTTTGGAATGATGATAATACTCATAACGAAAGTGAGTGGCGTCGTCTCGGTAAAGATATTCGCGCACTTGTCGGCGAAGATCCAGATATTGTTTTTGAACATCCAGGTCGATCAACCTTTGGCGCATCAATGTATGTTGTAAAACGCGGTGGCACCGTAGTCACATGTGCAGCGACCAGCGGTTTTATGTTGGAGTTTGACAATCGCCATTTTTGGATGCGTCTCAAACGCCTTGTTGGTTCGCACTTTGCTAACTACCGCGAATCGTGGGAAGCAAATCGCCTAATGAGCAAAGGGATGATCCACCCTGTGATGTCGCAGGTTTTCACGCTTGATCAAACTGGTGACGCTGCATATCAAGTGCATCATAATTTGCATGAGGGCAAACTTGGCGTGCTATGTCTTTCTCCACAAGAAGGACTTGGGATTACAGATCATGACCTTCGTGCAAAAATTGGTGAAGATAAACTTACAATTTTTAGACGTGCCAAATAATCTGCGATGAGTGATTCACCTAAAATGCTGTTAACAGAAATTGATCATGTGGCAATTGCTGTAAGAGACTTAGATGCAGCGATTGACTATTACAAGCGAGCATTTGGTGCAACGGTTGCTCATCGTGAAATTGTTGAACAAGACGGTGTTGAAGAAGCACTGTTGAATGTCGCTCAAAGTTATGTGCAGTTGTTGACACCGACTCGCCCGGATTCACCAGTTGCTAAATCGCTTGAAAAGCGAGGTGAAGGTCTGCATCACATCGGATATCGAGTTGCAGACTGCGCGCAAGCTTTGCAATCAATGATCGATGCAGGTGCAACACCAATTGATAAAGCACCGCGCAAAGGCTCACGCGGGACAACAGTCGCGTTTGTTCATCCAAAAGGCAGTTTCGGCACGCTAATTGAGTTAGTGCAGGAGTAGAACCCAAGCCGTGATTTTTGCGCTGACGATTTTCGTCGGTGCTGTAGTTGGTGCATTGGTGGGCATAATTGCGGCGAAATTTATTTCTGAAATTGATTCGCAGATAATCGTCTCACGAATAAAACTTATTAGCATTGGCGTAACGGCCGGTGTGTTTTTTGCATTTCTTATTCGTGCACGTTTTG
>CAMAWU010000093.1 GCA_945862025.1 Ferrithrix thermotolerans DSM 19514
CACCCACAGGCTGCCAAGTTAAAGATGACAATTGATTTGCCACGTGGACCAGGCTTGTATTTGTTTGTTGACGGCGAAGGTGAGGTTCTTTATGTTGGTAAAGCAACAAATATTCGTGCTCGTGTTCGAAGTTATTTCGGCACTGGCGATTCAAGACGCAAAGTCGGGTCGCTCTTAAAATTGATGCAGAGCATTCATTACATTTCGACGCCGGATGTCTTGTCGGCTGAGGTTCTTGAGTTGCGGCTGATTGCACGCTTGCGACCTCGTTATAACCATGCGTTCACACGCGCTACTAAATATTGCTATGTGCGCTTGACGTGTGGCGAAGTTTGGCCACGGCTGATGGTTACCAAATCTTTGAAATCAGGTTCCGATGACATTTTCCTCGGACCAATTTCGTCGCGGTCAATGGCTCGTGATTTTGTTGACGCGATTGAATCAGTAGTTCCGCTTCGACGTTGCACTGTGCGAATGGGCAAAAACTATCGTGCACCAGTTGATGCGCCAGTATGTTCTGCTGCACAATTGGGATTGGCGCAATGCCCGTGCTCTGGAACGGCAGAACCGGCAAGTTACGCAGCGGCTGTTGAGTCAGTGATGAGAGTTTTGTCTGGTAATGCCAACGAAGTTTTGGAGAAGTTGAACGCCAAGATGCTCGCACATTCACGAGCACAACGATTCGAAGAAGCCGGTGTTGTTTTGGCGCGGGTTGAAGCGCTTGAAAACATTTTGCGGCGTGTGCAATCAGTGCGCGAGTTAGTAGATGCAGGCGAGTTGAGTATTGATTCTGGACAAGTTTCACATTTGGTTGAGCGCGGATTATTAGTGGGTACCGATGTTGACGGTGCGTCGTTTAATTTTGTGGCGCCACAGATTGATCTTGATTTTTCTCAACTTTTATCTGCGCCGAAACCAAGCGACGTTAGTTATCCAATTTCTGCAGATCTAATTGACGAAATACTCTGCATCGCCCGCCACAACCGTGACAGCCCACCGCCTATGTAACTTTGCAACAATCTTCATCTACAATAAGGTATATGAAAAATCAAAGTTCCGCTGATTTGTTGATTGCCGCGCGAAAGCATTCGGGCCTAACTCAAACTCAGATGGCGCGCATTGCCAAGACCAGCCAGTCTGCGATTGCTGCCTACGAGGCGGGTCACCGCGAACCTACAGTACCTGTCTTACAACGTATGCTCGCTGCAACTGGGCACAATTTAGTGATTGCTTTTGAGGCTGATCAAAATATTTACCGCATCTCAGACTTGGCGCGGGATATTCGAAAGACATCCAAAAAAAATAGTCAACGGCGGATTCGTTTAGTTCTAGAATTTTTGCGTGAGGCAAACGAGAATTCAGTGGATGTGTCGCAGGCTTTGAGTTTGCGATTTGTAGTTGAACCAGAACCTACGGGCGACCGCCGATTTGATGCGTTGTTAGCGGCCATCACAGAAGATTTTTGTGTGCGCAGTGACGTCACACCACCGAGTTGGGTATTTGCCGACACACGTTTTTTAGAAGAAGCATGGTGGGTTAGCGAACTAAGGTCGGCGCGAGTGCAGGCGTTAATTAATACTCCAGCGTCTTATCGCCGTCGCGGTGTCATGATCGACCGTCATGATTTAGTTTCGATGTGATTGTAAAACTGTGAACGATCGTCTACTTGATCAGAAGCTTTTGCGTCGTGCATTTGAACTTTTGGCAAAGCACTTAAAGCGTCGTGGAGTTGTCGGTGAAGTGCATGTGTTCGGCGGTGCGGCGATGGTGTTAGCGTTTAATTCTCGACAAGCAACGCGAGATGTTGATGCAGTCTTTGCGCCTGACACGTATGTGCTTGAAGCAGCTCGCGAAGTTGCTATCGAATTGGGCTTGCCGAAATCATGGCTTAACAACCAGGCGTCTAGCTATGTCTCAGGCGTTGCAGGTAGGGGAACACCTGTTTTTGATCATCCAAATTTGCGAGTGATGGTTACACCAATTGAGCACTTGTTGGCGATGAAGGTTCGTGCCGCGCGAGCGGTTCGCGATAGCGATGATATTCGGGTTCTGCTTAAAGAATTACGGATCACAAAGATGTCGCAAGTTTTAGTAATTGTGAAAATATATTTTGCCGACGAACCACTCAGCGAGCGGTCTCGTCAACTTCTAGAAGATATTCTCTCAACTTAATCAATCTCGCCCAGCGTCGAAATCGCCGCATCGCAATGTTTAGAGTTGCATGCTCTTGATCTCGAGGAATTCTTCGAAACCATATTCGCTATATTCGCGGCCGATGCCTGATTGCTTATAGCCACCGAGAGGTGCGTTGATATTGAACGCTCCACCGTTAACTGCAATCTGGCCAGTACGAATGCGTCGCGCAATCGCAATTGCTTTATCTTTATCGGCCGCCCAAACAGCACCCGACAAACCATAAACAGTGTCGTTTGCAATTTGAATTGCTTCTTCTTCGTTGTCGTAAGCAATGATGCTCAACACCGGACCAAAGATTTCATCTCGCGCAATTGTCATTGAGTTTGTAACATTCGAAAACACGGTCGGCTTGACGTAGTAACCAGTTGTGCAACCTTCTGGTACTCCGACACCGCCAACAACAACTTTGGCGCCCTCATCGATACCTTTTTGAATGTATCCGTTAACGCGGTCGCGTTGTGCGGCTGAAGCTAGTGGCCCGAGAGCAGTTGTTTTCTCGAACGGATCGCCAACGATCATTGCAGTTGCTGCGGCACCTGCGAGAGTCTCTGCTTCGGCAAGACGAGACCTCGGCACCAACATGCGAGTAAGCGCGAGGCAGGTTTGTCCGCTATTCAAAAATGCTCCACCAACACCCGACGAAACTGCTTTCGCAAAGGTTGCTTCATCTAGATCGGCACAAATAATGTTGGCTGATTTTCCGCCAAGTTCAAGTGCAACTTTTTTGACAGTCTCGGCTGCGACTTGTGAGACGCGACGACCTGCACGAGTCGAACCCGTAAACGAAATCATGTCGACACTTGGGTGAGCGGCGAGTGCTTCACCAACAACTGGTCCAGTGCCTGTTACAAGATTGAACACACCCGCTGGCAAACCGACCTCGTCAATGATTTCAGCGAGGATGAATGCATCAATAGGCGCAATTTCGCTTGGCTTCAAAACAACTGTGCAACCTGCGGCCATCGCAAAGGCAACTTTCGCAGTGATTTGGTGTAACGGATAGTTCCACGGAGTTATGCAACCAACAACACCGATCGGCTCGCGGACTACTAACGAAGTGCCGAGTTCGCGTGAATACTTAAAATTCTCAGCAACAATTGCCGCCTGTTTGAAAGAGTTGATCGGTAAACCAACTTGAATCATCTGACTGAGAAATTTGGTCATGCCGGTTTCGCGAGAAATTGCTGTAGCGAGTTCATCCATTCGAGCTGCGATGCCATCGCCGATGCGATTCATATATTTAGCGCGCTCCTCAACATCAAGAGCAGACCAGGTCAAAAATGCGGCGGCTGCAGCTTTGGCTGCTAAGTCGACATCTTGCGCATTGCAGGATGGAATCGTCGCCATGACCTGCTCATTTGTTGAGTCAAAAACTTCTATCACTTTGTCTTGGCCCTGTGGGGTCACCCATTTGCCATTGATATAAATCTTTTCGTATGTATGCATTTTGTTAGCTCCCTTTTGCTTTCAAATAGGCTAGTGCGACTAGTTTTAACCTATGCAAGCCGAGCGATTAACCCCTGCAATCGGTGCGTTGATTTCGGGGATCAACCTTTGTGAGCCATTGACCCCCGCGCAATGCTCCGAACTCTCGGCACTGCTCGTTGATAATCATGTTTTATTCTTCGAAAATCAACCATTGACCCCACGTCAACACCGCGATCTTGCGGCGAACTTCGGGGCGTTACACATACACCCGGTGTATCCACATTTTGATGATGTTGAAGAAATAATTATTCTTGACACGAATGTTGATAATCCGCCCGATAACGACTCGTGGCACAGCGATGTGCCGTTCATCGAGTGCCCACCGATGGGATGTTTGCTTTCGGCGCGCGAGTTGCCGCCGAAGGGTGGCGACACGATGTGGGCGAGTTGTATCGCGGCCTATGACGCTCTTGATGACGAATACAAAGTGTTGATTGAAAATCTGACAGCCGAAAATGATATCGCCAAAGCGTTTCCTGAGTCGCACTACGGCAAAACACCTGAAGCGCTCGCACAACTTGCCGAAGCGCGCAAAAAGAATCCACCAATGCGACATCCCGTTGTGCGCACGCATCCAGTAAGTGGACGGCGTGGTATTTATGTGAATCAAAATTTTACAACACGGATAATTGAACTTGCGCCCGACAAGAGTGCCGAAGTTTTGGATTTTTTAACTGCCCATGTTGCGCGCCCAGAGTTTGTTGTCCGGTGGAAGTGGAAGCAATACGACTTGGCGTTTTGGGATAACCGATTGACGCAACATTTTGCCAACGCTGACTATTTGCCGCATCGTCGCGTGATGCATCGCGCGACAATTCTTGGCGACAAGCCGTTTCGATAACTAGCGCTCTTCAGATTTTTTGATCTCTTTGATCTCGGCTGTTTCGCTTTCTTTGATCTCGACTGTGTCGTTTGTGTCGCTTTCTTCGATCTCGACGATGACCGCGTCTTTTGCTCTTTCGCGATGTTCGGCCAACTCTTCTGGCGTTCCCTCACGCCACTTCGCCGGATCAAAATTTTCAAATACTTCAAGATATTCAGCATCTGTCAATACTTTTGATTGTATTTTTTTGCTCATAAAGTCACCTTATTCGTCTTTGTTTGAGTCTGACCATTTCTTATAGAACTTACGGAAAGTTTTTAACTCGCGCATGTAAGCATCACGGTGTTTGCCAAAGTCTGGGTCAAGCGAAAGCAATGACAGCAGTTCATCGCCTTTGTCTATGAGCGTGCGGCCGCTAGTGATTAGCCATTCTGAAATATTGCCGTGAGCAACGCCGTCTTCAAGTTCAACGGCCTGCATGTCACGACGATGTTGGTTGATCTCGCGTTCGAGTGCGGCGATCTCGCCCTGCAGAGTTCGCGGTTTGTTCAAAGCCATCTCTTGAGAGTAGTTGACCCCTGTTGCGTGTTTAGTTAGTGGTTCGCTGGCTTAACAATCAAGTAGCGTATAACTCGTTATGGCGCGAGAGAAGATTTACACCAGGGCTGGCGACGACGGTACGACGGGTTTGTTCTACGGCGGACGAGTCGGCAAAGACAGTTCACTACCTCGCGCATACGGTGCAGTTGACGAAGCACAAGCAATTTTGGGTCTCGCCCG
>CAMAWU010000094.1 GCA_945862025.1 Ferrithrix thermotolerans DSM 19514
CACGATCGACTCAACGGAATGTTTATTGTCGCCTTACTTGTGGCTTTTCTCTATTGGGTTATCGTATTTCGAAGTCGATTTGGCTTTCAGTTGCGAGCGAGTGGACTTAACCCGATCGCAGCGCGCACAGCGGGTATACCAGCTAATCGAATGATTTTATTTGCTCTTTTATTGTCAGGTGCAGTTGCGGGACTGGTTGCAATGCCATCGGTGATAGGTGATGTCTATGCGTATGGACCGTCATCGACTCCGACGCAGTTTGGCTTCGCCGGAATCACAGTTGCTTTATTGGGTCGTAATCATCCGTTTGGAATAATCGTCGCAGCAATGTTGTTTGGATTTTTAGACTCAACATCAGCAGTTCTTCAGTTGTCTGAAATACCTAGTTCAATCGTCAAAGTTATTCAAGCGATCATTGTGCTCGTCGTAGTAATAGTTAACGAAGCATCATCAAGGCGTTATAACCGAAAAATTGCGGAGCAAGCAGCCTTGTCGCCGAAAAGCCTGGATGTAAAACGATGACACAGTCTAAGAATTTTAGATTATTTGTTTTAATTTCTGCTGCGTTGGCGATTATTTCGACTGTCCGTTTGTGGACCGATCAAGATGCTTTGACATCGTCAGACACAATTGGCACAGCACTGCGTTTGACAGTACCGATTCTTCTCGCGGGTATGGCCGGTCTCTGGGCTGAACGTTGTGGAGTTTTGAATATTGGCATCGAAGGCATGATGATTTTCGGAACTTGGTTTGGTGCGTGGGGTGCGTGGCAATTTGGTCCGTGGGTTGGATTGCTGTTTGCAATTTTGGGCGGAATGTTTGGCGGCTTGGTACATGCCGTTGCCACTGTTCGTTTCAATATCGATCAAGTAATTTCGGGTGTTGTAATTAATTTGTTTGCCTACTTCGGTGTGCGATATTTAAGTGAACTCGTTTATGTTGGAAAGCAAGGCGGAGGAATCAGCCAATCTCCACCACAGAAGTGGGCACTACCAAAATTTAATCTGCCGATTCTGTCAGGTGGAGAAATCGCTGGTTGGAAGTCACCGGATTTCTTGGGTTGGCTCGAGGTACGCAGATGGTTCATTCTTGGAGACCTCGGCGGAATTAGTCGCGGTTTGACGCACAGTATTTCTTGGGCAACGGTGATTGCGATAATCGTCGTGCCGGTGTCGGCATGGGTTTTATGGCGAACGCGTTTTGGTTTGCGTTTGAGGTCTTCAGGCGAATCGCCAGTTGCCGCTGAAAGTCTCGGCGTCAAAGTAAACCGACTTCGATATTACGGTTTATTGATTAGTGGTGGGCTTGCGGGTTTGGCAGGTGGCACACTTTCAATTGTCGCCTCGTCTTATTATCGCCAAGGCCAAACTGCAGGTCGTGGTTTCATCGGACTCGCAACGATGATTTTTGGAAACTGGCGACCAAGTGGAATTTTGACCGGAGCAATGTTGTTTGGTTATGCCGAGGGAATAAAACTCGTCGCATCAGACTCGATCACGGCGCTGTTTTTGTTGATTGCCTCCATGTCTGGAGCATTTCTTATCTACGCAATAATCAGACGTAAGCGCAGTCAGGTACTTGTAACACTGTGTGCCTTCGTGCTTTCGGCAATCGCATATCGCACCATCGACACAGTTCCGGAATCGCTGACGCAATCTCTGCCATATGTTGTGACGCTAATTGTGTTGGCTACTGCTAACCAACGGCTGCGTCCACCAGCGATGGCTGGTGTGCCGTTTAGACCGGGCGAGCCTCACTAGCAACTAATTCTTATTTGCCTTTCGGGCGAAACGCAACAAGACCATTAGTCAGTTCAAGTCTTGGGCCATTAATTAGGTCGATGCAATAAGGCACTGCAGGCATTACTGCGTCAAGACATTCACTAATTGAGGATGGTTTGCCTGGCAAATTAATTATCAGCGCACCACCGCGAATGCCGGCAGTTTGACGAGACAAGATCGCAGTCGGCACGACCTTGAGTGAAGTCGCACGCATGAGTTCGCCAAAGCCTGGCATCATTTTTTCGCAAACTTTTTCAGTGGCTTCAGGTGTGATGTCACGCACTGCTGGGCCCGTGCCGCCGGTTGTAACTATTAAGCAACATTTCTCAATATCAGCGAGCTCACGCAATGCTGCCGTAATTAGTTCGATCTCGTCGGCAACTACTCGCGCAACTGGTTGCCAAGATGATGAGAGATGTTTGGTGAAGTATTCGTGAATTGCTGGGCCGCCACGATCTTCGTAAATGCCAGCCGAAGCACGATCTGAAACTGTGACGATACCTATTTTCGCGATTTGTGTGTTCGCTGAATTATTGTCAGTCATCAACTATTACCAGAACAGATTTTGTGGGTCGTTATATTTCTTGCCAAAAGATGCGTTACGGACTATTGATTTATAAATCTGTCTCAAGCCAAAGCGAAAACCAGTCAGCGACCTTGCGGTAAACGAAACTGCTTGCAATCGTTCAATTGATGCACGAAAACCCCGCAGCATCGCCGTTTCAGTAGCGCTCAACACCAGTGGTTCAATCGTCGCAGGAAACTCACGGGTCTCAAATTTGAACGATTCGTAATCCATTGCGTACACGGCTTGCAACCGGTTCGCTGTATGTTGATCGCAGACCTGTTCAAGTTTGATTCCAAAGCCAACATTGTGTCGTTCGAGAGTTAGTGCAGTGCCGGCGCGACGATTTACCTCGTCGACCAGTATTTGCATTTCGGATGGTTGCTCAACGCGAACTTTCATGTTGTAGCTGAACTTGTCGGGGTTCACGATGTGTGACTGCGGCAAGAAGTGATGATCTTCCATAAATTCATTTGTTTGCTCAGAGATCATTTTGGCAAACATCGCAAAACTTTCAGTGATGTTGACACGGCCATCAACTAGTTGATCTTGGCAAAGTTCAATTGCCTTCTCTGGTGTACCTGGCGCTCGTGAAAAAATGCGATTTTCCCATGCCGAGTAAGCACGAGTCAGTGGGTCGCGAGTCGCATAAACTCGAAGCCAATCAGGGGAGTGCAGAACTTCGTCAATTTGTTTGGGGTTCATGTCGATTAATTTCGTAAGACCACTTACTCCGAGTTCATGAATTGTTTGCGAACGAGCCATGTGTGGGCTGATCAAGCGATCAAGTCGCGACTGGTCGTATGAGCCACCGGCCTTGGCGAGCAACATTTTGATGCTGCTGCAAGCAACTTTGGTAGTCGGGCAGTACATAATTTTCAAACTTGGTGCGACGAGCAAAAAGCCCGCAAATGGTTTGAGAGGAAAATCTTTATCGCTGACCATAGTTATTGCGTCACTTTCATCCACCAGCTTTAACGAGAAGTTTGCCTAATATCATCGCGATCGATTGTTGCAGTGTTTCATTGTTTGCGCCGACGACTACATCAGGCGCCTGCGGAACTTCATACGGGCTATCTACGCCACTTAGCCCAGCCATGTCTCCACTACGAACTTTGGCGTACAAGCCTTTTGTGTCGCGCCGTTCGCACTCTTCAAGTGATGTTGCGACATGAACTTCAATGAATTTCAAGTTGCGGTCTTCGTGAATTTTGCGCGCGTGTGCACGTGATGTTATGAACGGTGAGATGATCGGCACTATTGCGACAGTGCCTGAGTCGGCAAATAAGCAAGCGACTTCGGCTATCCGTCGAATGTTTTCAGTGCGTTCGTCATCGCTGAATCCGAGATCTGAGTTCAATCTGTGGCGAACATTATCGGCGTCCAGAATGTATGAGAGCCGACTTGTGTTTAAGAGTTCTCGCGCGAGTCCGTTTGCTATCGTCGATTTTCCCGAACCAGAGAATCCAGTTAACCAAACGGTTGCACCAACGAGTCCATGTCTGTTCCAGCGTTGTGCTCTGGTCACACCTGGTTCGTGCCATACAGGTTGGTTCATTTTGCTTCTCTCACTAGTAAATACAAGTTTAGGATCGTGGCGAGAGCAACATACCAGCAGCGACGGTTTGCCCAGACGATTCATCAACAAGAATAAATGAGCCTGTTGTACGGTTCTGATGGTAGTCATCAAAAAATAATGGGCTCGTTGTGTGCAAAGTTACACGACCAATTTCATTGAATTTGAGATCGTTGACACCCGTCTCGCGATGTAGATTTGAAATATCTAGTCGATACAAGACATTTGAAACTTTTCCACGCGCAAGTTTCGTTGTGTGCTTGACGGTGTAAATTTTGTCAAGTTGCAGTGGTGCTGCGTCATCCATCCAACACAGCATTGCCTCTAGTTCTTGAGATGTTCGTGGGCGATTGTTTGGTCGACATAACATGTCGCCGCGAGTAATCGAAAGATCATCTTTCAATAAAACAGTGACGGCCTGACCAGGTTCGGCTTGTGTGACCGGGCCGTTTGGCGAGTCAATGCCAGTGATCGTGCTGGTTAAGCCCGAAGGCAAAACCATAATGTCATCGCCGACACGCAACATTCCACCTGCAACGCGTCCTGCATATCCGCGGTAATCAGGTGTGTCAGCGCGTTGCGGTCGAATTACATATTGCACTGGAAACCGTGTATCAATTCGGTTGTCATCACTAGCAATATAAATATTTTCAAGATGATGTAACAGCGTCGGACCTTCAAACCATGACATGTTCGCCGAGCGACTGACCACATTGTCGCCAGCGAGTGCGCTGATCGGCAAAAAAGTTACATCGCGCAAGTCGAGACGCGACGCAAAAGTTTCAAACTCTTCGCGGATTTTGTCAAAAATTGCTTGATCGTATTCAACCAGGTCCATTTTGTTGACGCAGATCACTAGATGCGGTACGCCAAGCAAAGAAACGAGCAAACTATGTCGGCGAGTTTGCTCAACAACACCAGTTCGTGCATCAACAAGCACGATCGCCAGATCTGCATTTGATGCGCCTGTGATCATGTTGCGCGTGTACTGAATGTGGCCAGGGCAGTCGGCGATTATAAAACTGCGCTTGGGTGTTGCGAAGTAGCGATATGCAACATCAATTGTGATGCCTTGTTCGCGTTCGGCGCGCAAGCCGTCAGTTAGAAGCGACAAGTCAACATAGTCATCGCCACGGCGCTTGCTCACTGCTTCAATGTGTTCTAGTTGATCTTCGAAAATACTTTTTGAGTCGTAAAGCAGACGACCGATCAAAGTTGATTTACCGTCGTCAACTGAACCGACGGTCGCAAAATGCAGGCGCTCCATTAGAAGTATCCCGTTCGCTTGCGATCTTCCATTCCGGCTTCCGAGATTCGGTCATCGGCTCGAGTCGCACCTCGCTCGGTGATGCGAGCAACTGA
>CAMAWU010000095.1 GCA_945862025.1 Ferrithrix thermotolerans DSM 19514
CAATCGGTCTTGCGCCACACAGTGTTCGCGCTGTTCATCAAGCCGAACTCGCGCAAATTGCCAAACATCGAAATGATCGTGTGGTGCATATTCATGTTTCAGAACAACCTGCCGAAAATGAGGCGTGCTTAAAAGCAACGGGCCGAACACCAACACAGCTATTGAGCGACGCCAATCTTCTTGGATCATTCACGACTGCAGTTCACGCAACACATCTAACTGCTGAAGATATTTCACTTCTCGGTAAGTCAAAAACTACAGCGTGTTTTTGCCCAACAACAGAACGCGATTTAGCCGACGGAATTGGTCCATCAAATCAATTAGTTTCTGCAGGCGTATCACTTTCACTTGGTACTGATTCGCATGCCGTGATCGACATGTTTGAAGAATCACGCGCGATTGAAATGAACCGACGACTAATTACCAACCAGCGCGGTGTTCACAGCAGCGAAGAATTGCTCACAGCCGCAACTATCAATGGCGCAAATTCGCTTGGGCGCAAGACTTACGGTCTAGTTGTGGGTGCTGCCGCAGACTTTGTGGCAGTTTCAACTGACTCGGTTCGGCTTGCATCTTTTGATGCCAAAAATGGCGGTGCGCATCTCGTACACAGCGCAACTAGTGCTGATGTGCGTGACGTTTGGGTGGGCGGCAATCAAATAGTTAAGGATCAAAAACATCTTGCGACGCCAGATATCGCGGGGGCTTTGCGTTCAGCAATTAACGCACTGCTGTAATTACACTTAATCACTATGACTATTCTTCCTATTGCCACAATCGGTCACCCCGAGTTGCGTATTCGCGCTTCAGAAGTTGACCCGAGTGAAATTAAATCCGCCGAAATTCAAACTTTTATTGATGACTTGGTTGAGACAATGCGTCACGCAAATGGCGCGGGTCTTGCAGCAACACAAGTTCTTCGACATCAGCGCATTTGCGCCGTTGAAGTAAATAACAATCCTCGATATCCGTATAAACCACAAGTGCCACTGACGATTCTTATCAACCCAGTTTTGACACCACTTGATGACGACATGTTTGAAAACAACGAAGGATGTCTTTCGGTGCCTGGTTTTCGCGGAAATGTTTGGCGCTACACATCAATTCGTGTTGAAGCCTTCGACCGCAACGGCAAAAAAATTGATGAAATCATCCGCGGTATGACTGCATGCACATATCAACACGAAGTTGATCACCTTGACGGTCTTTTATTTATGGACAAAGTTAAAGACACAAGTACTTTCGCAACTTGGGATTCATTTGATAAATATAAGCACCACGATTTTGTTGTCAGAGTAAAGGAACTTGTTGCAAAGTTTGGTTCGTAATGCTCGTAGTTACGGGCATTAGCACGCTTGTCACGAACGATAAGAGCCTTGAGCGCGGCAAACTGGGGATCATAAATAATGCTGCAATAGTTGTTGGCGACGACAACAAGATTGTATGGACAGGTGAATCAATAAATCTGCCGCGCGAGTTCGCTAGCGTCGCAATCAACGTCGACGGTCGTGCAATTGTCCCTGGCTTCGTAGATAGTCACACACATTTAGTTTTTGGTGGCGACCGCGCAAACGAATTCGAAGCACGAATGTCGGGCAAAACTTATTCGGCTGGCGGAATTCGAACAACGATGACAGCAACTCGAGCCGCGACCACTGAGTCACTAACCAACAATGCCCGCCGACTTGCCGAAGAAGCCTTGAATACAGGCACAACCACACTTGAAGTCAAATCTGGATATGGATTATCGGTTACCGATGAAGCGCGATCGTTACAGGTCGCAAGCACAATCACGACTGAAACCACATTTCTCGGCGCCCACGTTGTGCCGCCAGAGTCAAAGATTGATGACTATGTCAACCTAGTTTGCGGTGAGATGCTCACTCAATGCACCCCGAACGCAAAATGGATTGATGTTTTTTGTGATCACGGCGCCTTTGACGTAGATCATGCTCGAGCAATTCTTGGCGCTGGCGCAAAAGCAGGATTAGGTCTACGAATTCATGCCAATCAGCTACAACATGGCGGTGGCATTCAACTTGGCGTTGAACTCGGTGTTGCCTCATGCGACCATTGCACGCACATGAACGATGCCGATATTTCTGCACTTGCAGATACAAACGGTCGCACAGTCGCAACACTTTTGCCAACTGCAGAACTGTGTACGCGGTCGAAGTTTCCCGATGCGCGACGACTACTTGATGCCGGCATCACAATTGCGCTTGCCTCAGATTGCAACCCTGGATCGTCGTACACAACTTCGATGCCCCTTGTGATTTCGCTTGCTGTTTTAAATATGAATATGAGTTGCGATGAGGCATTATGGTCGGCAACTGCAGGCGGTGCGGCAGCATTACGGCGAACAGACATTGGCTCACTGCACATTGGCGCCCAAGCAGACTTTGCTTTGCTGAATTCTTCAAGTCATGTTCACCTTGCGTACCGACCTGGTGTGAAATTAGTTGATGCAGTTGTGCGAAAAGGTGAGTGTGTTGCTGGCGCGCTGGCATAAAATAACGGGGTGCCGAATACGAGTAAAACTTTTCTTAAATCACCTGGTGACTGGCGCACGCTGATAATCGCCGCGCTCGTCTACATCGGTTGGTTCGTGGCAGTATTCACGCACAAATATTTACCCTGGTGGGCAACATTTGGTTTGCTCACTTGGTTTGGTGCTTGGCATCTCAGTTTGCAACACGAACTCGTGCACGGTCATCCATTTCGAAACTCAAAACTTAATGCCGCACTTGCCTCGCTCTCAGTTACGTTGTGGGTGCCATTTCTCTCTTTTAAACGTGATCACATTAGTCATCACAACACAACTCTGACTCACCCACATCTAGACACTGAGAGTTACTACTCGATGCCTGACAAATGGCAAGAGTCTGGACGATTTTTACGCACGCTGTATTGGGCCAACCGCACACTCGCTTTTCGTTTGACAGTATGGTCAGCGTTTAGTGCAGTGCAATATTTTGTCGCCGATGCTTGGCGCGCAATACGAAATATAGATAATGCACGAAGTGCTTGGCTGTTGCATCTACCAGCAATCGTTGCGGTAATTTTAATCGTCACTCGCCAAGCCGAGATGTCTCTGCTTGAATATTTAATAGGTGGAGTCTTTGGCTCACATTCACTTAATATGATGCGCTCTTTTGCTGAACACAAAACACTCAGCAACGAGTCAACTCGAACAGCCGTAATTGACGCTGGCTGGTTAATGAGCCTGTTGATGCTCAACAACAACTTGCATGTTGCACACCATGATGAGCCATCCACGCCGTGGTATTTGGTGCCAGAGACAGCCGAACGAACCAAGGCTTACGAGCGGGCTGAAAAAATCGACTCACTCTACAAAGGCGGCTACGGCGAAATAATCCGACGATTTACTTTCAAGCCCTACGATCAGCCCGTTTACAGCAAGTCGCTTTAACTTTTTCAATTTCGTGTGCGAGAACTAGAGTTCTCTCGTGCCAACTGCGAAAGTTTTGATCAACACTTCGGGTCTTGACCGTGAATCGGTCGTCAAAGTCGCCCGAGAAAATGCCGAAGTTGCAATCACCGCAAGCGCACTAGAAGCCATCGCCCGATCCAGCAAAATTGTCGAAGACCTTGCCAAATCAGATCTGCCTGTGTACGGCATCTCAACCGGGTTCGGCGCACTCGCATCAAAACACATTGCGCCCAAAGACCGCGTTGCATTGCAACAATCATTAATTCGCTCACACGCAGCAGGCATGGGTGATGTAGTTGAAATAGAAGTGGTGCGTGCTATGCAACTTTTAAGACTTCGAACACTTTGTAGTGGCGCAACCGGAGTGCGACCAGTTGTCGCCGAAACAATCGCGGCGATGTTAAATGCTTCAATCACCCCAGTCGTTTACGAATACGGATCGCTCGGTTGCAGCGGTGACCTCGCCCCGCTTTCGCATTGCGCACTTGCATTAATGGGAGAAGGCGAGGTTTTTGACAAACTCGGTAACCGTCGACCCGCTCTTGATGTTCTAAACGAAAATCAGATCAAGCCGATTGTGCTGCGTGAAAAAGAAGGACTGGCATTAATAAACGGCACCGACGGAATGCTCGGAATGTTGTTGATGGCGATTACAGACCTCAATGAACTTTGCACCCTCGCCGATATTGCCACTGCACTTAGTGTTGAAGCATTGCTTGGCACAGATCAAGTTTTTGCGCCCGAAATGCACGAGCCGCTTCGTAGTCATCCTGGTCAAGTTGCAAGCGCAGCAAACATTTTTAACTTGCTGAAAAACTCGCCACTAGTGGCGTCACATCGCACCGATGACACTCGAGTGCAAGATGCCTATTCACTACGTTGCGCGCCGCAAGTGAACGGTGCAGTTCGCGACACAATCACTCATTCGCTAAATGTTGCGCAGCGTGAACTCGCTGCGATGATCGACAATCCAATTGTCACAAGTTCTGGTGAGATTCGCTCAAACGGCAACTTTCACGGTGCGCCAGTTGGCTATGTTTTGGATTTTCTCGCAATCGCTACATGCGATCTTGGCTCAATCAGTGAACGACGCACCGATCGCCTGCTTGACGCAAATCGGTCAATGGGTCTGCCTGCATTTTTGGCATACAACGCCGGCGTTGATTCTGGTCTGATGATCGCACAATACACACAGGCCAGCATGGTTTCAGAAAATAAACGACTTGCTGTACCAGCGAGTGTTGACTCAATCCCAACTAGCGCAATGCAAGAAGATCATGTCTCAATGGGATGGAACGCGGCGCGAAAATTACGACTCGCGATAAATAACTTGCGCCGCATTCTGGCAATTGAAATTCTCGCAGCATCACGAGCAATTGATTTTCGTGCACCACTCACCGCCTCGCCAGCTCTTATAAAAGTTGTTGCCGAGGTACGCAAAGTTGTCGACGGCCCCGGCCCAGACAGAATTCTTTCTCACGAGATGGCGCAGATTGAAAGTCTTGCGAAATCTAGTTTGATTCGTCTCACCGCCGAGTCCGTGACCGGCCCGCTCAACTAAAAATTACTTAACGATGTAAGTAATCGTCTTTATCATTTGATCAAGATTCTTTGAGCCTTCGGCTGAAAGTGTGACTGAACAAATGCCAGGCTTCCTGAACTCAATCTTGACACTTGAAGTGCCAGTTGTTGTGCAGATTGAACGAG
>CAMAWU010000096.1 GCA_945862025.1 Ferrithrix thermotolerans DSM 19514
AACAAACCGGCATCTTCATCGCCATGGATAACCCCGATCACGACAACAGTTACACCCTTCGGGTCGCCCATCCGAAATACCTCGAGCGCACGACCCTCAACAGATTGACCAATTAATCTTCGCTCAAGAATTATTGATGTCCGCGCACCAACCAAATTTGTTGACAGCACCGAACACAATAAAACAACGGCGAGAAGAACTACTTTTGTTTTACCGAGTTTCATCTTTTTATTTGTCTCCTTGCCACAAAGTAAAACTTCGCACCGAACCAGCATGTGGTGTCTTAAGCCAAGGATACGGATGCAGTTCGGCCAAGTCACTAAATTTCTTGAAAGAAGGCACCGGTGCATAGGTCACGGCAACTGCATTGTCTCTAGCGAATTGATATGGATCACCAAGAAAAGCACGCACTTCTCGCCGAGTATTCAAATCTTGCAGAGTCTGAACATAAAAGGCCAGACGTCGCGAACTGAGTTGAAGTTTATGCAACGCTTGCTTGTTGAAGACGAAAACTACTGGCAAGTCAAGATTTTCAACAAGAGCAGAATCATTATCGCCAAGTGAGTCAATGGTCAACAGCACAAAAGTGGGCTTACTTATTCGAACGGGTGTCGTTGGACCGATAGTGGCGCTCAGGTCAGAATCATGATCAAGAAGTGTTTCATGCACCAATAAAGAAGGTGTCGTCCTATCAGGAAACTTCTTTATCGGGCAACTGTTTTTCAACGAGCATCGTGAACACAAACCTGGGGCGCGTTTTTCTACTTGTCGCTTCGAAAAACCATACGGCTTGCCGGTGCCCGCGCCGACAACCCACTGCCAACCCAATAAATTTGCGGCACGCGAGCCATCTAGCAACTGCTTAAACATTCGCTCTTGACCACTCAACCAGCCCACTTTATTTCGCACAGTCCAGTGCGAAGCAAGCCACATTCGTGTTTCACTCACCAACCAACCGTCAGTTTCTAACTCGTTGAGAACTACATCAATGCACAGCATTTCTCTGTTCCAGCCGTCACCTTGAAACAACGCATCCACATCAAAGCGAAGGTTTTCAAAAAGTCTTATTCCGACTCGGGCATAAACATGGCGAATGTATTCGTGCCACAACAACTCGCCACGAAACTTTTCTCGATCTGTATCTGACGCTGCACCCACCGCATCAAAAACCTGTTGCAATGTCAGAATGTTATGGCGAATATACGGCGAGAGCACGTTTGCTCCTCGCCTGTCGACTGGCAAAACAGTAGATCGGTTGCTTGCATAGCCACTGATATCAAGATTCGCGAGTGCAATATTTGCTGCTGTCTGGCCGCCAGATATTTTGCTCAGACCCAGATCTCCAGAATAAAGACCAGAAAAGCCTTGCTCGACAATGTCAATCACATTTTGAGACAAATCAAGGCGAATCACAGACATGAAGTCAACAGTACCGAGATATCAAAGTTTGTACATATTGCCTAGAATTTCGAAATGAAACTAAAAATGAATTTGAAAAAATATCTTGGACTGTTCATTGTGTTAGTAGTCATTGGTGGCGCAATTTCGCTTTTCACATTGCGAGATCGCTCCAGCACCAACAGCACCAACAGCACCAACGCCAACAGCACCAGCAACAGCAACAGCAACAACGCTGCGTCAACTGCTCTCACTCCGGCACAATCGATCACACATGGACATGGGCTAGCCGTTGATGTGCTCGATCCAAACAAGCTGTATATCGCCACACACCATGGTCTTCTCGTTTTGATACAAGACAAAGACCTTTACCAAGTGGGCACAAGTGGCGATGACTTTATGGGATTCTCGGCACACCCCACTGATGCAAACATATTTTTTTCGAGCGGTCATCCAAGAACTGGCGGCAATATCGGCTTTCAAAAATCAAACGATGGCGGTTTTACGTGGGTCAAAGTATCAGACGGCGAAAACGGTCCAGTTGATTTTCACTCAATGGCAATCAGCCCGGTAAATCCAAACCTCATGTTTGGATGGTTTCAAGATAATCTGCAGCGCAGCACTGACCAAGGTGCAAATTGGCAGATTGTGAGTTCTGAATTATCACCAATAAATATCGTGGCTGACTCTCAAGACGAAAATGTGGTGTATGCGTCTTCGTCTCAAGAACAAGGGGTGATGGTCAGCCGAGACAAAGGCGAAAGTTGGTCTGCCCTTTCTGCAGAATTATCAGGTGGTGCTGTTTCGGTTATTGCAGTTCATCTCAAAGACTCAAACATTCTCTTTGCATTCAGCGAAAAATTGGGAGGTCTAGGAAAGAGCATCGATGCTGGCACGACTTGGACGAAAATAAACGAAAGCTTCAATCAAGAATTAATTCTGCATATTGCCTTGAGCAAGATTGATCCGAATATTGTCTACGCACTTACTGCTGAAAACAAAGTTTATAAAAGCACCGATACGGGTGAGACTTGGATGCTGATTCGCTAATACAGGTTCGCCCCGTGCGATCACATCTTCGAAGTAGCCGTGAGTTGATCTCTAAACTGCGTAGAACGAAAAGTAGTGTATAAGTCAGACAAATAGTAGCGTAAGAATCAGACGAATGGTAGTGTTAACTGCCATGACCAGCGATTTTGAACCCATGAAGGGCTATCTGCAACGAACGGTTGACGGCGAGTTGAATCAACTCTTATCTGAACTTGCCGCGGTCAGTCTCGATGGTCCAAAGGGGATTGGGAAGACTTCGACAGCGCGTCAGCGGGGTGAGACTTACTTCGAACTCGATAACCCAGCAACGCTCGAGGTGGTGCGTGCAGATCCA
Organism: Ferrithrix thermotolerans DSM 19514; assembly: GCA_945862025.1. Classification (GTDB taxonomy): domain Bacteria; phylum Actinomycetota; class Acidimicrobiia; order Acidimicrobiales; family Ilumatobacteraceae; genus BACL27. The sequence continues at coordinate 2,783 of CAMAWU010000096.1, forward strand.
TCACGCCTAGTGACGGGCAAAGAACCAATCGTCATCGACGAATGGCAGAGGTTTCCTTCATCATGGGATGTAGTCAGAAGGGCCATCGATTTAAACTCGCGACCCGGTCGCTTTATCCTTACTGGCTCTGCCTCGCCAAAATCACCACCGACCCATTCGGGGGCTGGTCGTATTGTGACCGTGCGAATGCGACCATTCACTCTGGCCGAACGCCAAGTAGGTAAGCCAACGGTAAGCATGTCAGATTTACTCACTGGCTCGAAACCTGCGATTCAAGGCAGCACCAACATCACATTAAATGACTACGTCAATGAGATAATGGTCGGCGGGTTTCCGGCAATGCGCATGCCTCTGAGTAGAGCCCATCGAGCAACTCTTGATGGCTACCTAAATCGAATCGTAGACAGAGACTTCGCTGAGGCTGGACACCAAGTCCGTAAGCCAGACACCTTGAAGCGGTGGATGGTCGCTTACGCGGCCGCAACCGCAACGCCTGCATCTTTCGAGACGATTCGCGACGCCGCAACAAGCGGCCAACGTGAGAAACCCGCAAAGACAACCACCATTCCGTATCGAGAAACGCTCGAACGACTTTGGATTATCGATTCAATTCCTGCATGGCTTCCAACAAATAACCATCTCACCAAACTGACCTTCAGCCCAAAGCATCACCTCGCAGACCCCGCTCTTGCGGCGAGGCTCTTAGGCATTAGTGTCGATGCACTCCTCGATGGAAAATCAGTAGGTCCAACTATTCCGCGAGACGGAACATTACTGGGATGCTTATTTGAGTCTCTCGTGGCGCTCAGCGTTCGTGTTTTTGCGCAGTCTTCGGAGGCTCGGGTTAATCACTTGCGCACGAAACAGGGCGATCGAGAAATTGATTTCATTGTCGTACGACCCGACCAGAGAATTCTTGCCCTTGAAGTGAAACTTTCGCAGGTTGTCACCGACAATGACGTGCAACATCTTCATTGGCTCGCCAACAAGATTGGCCCAGACCTTCTCGACGCTGCGGTGATCACTACCGGCTCCGACGCCTACCGACGCGCCGATGGCATTGCCGTGATACCAGCCGCGCTTCTCGGGCCGTGAGCTTTATTTTCGGAGGTCGCCAGAGTTTCTGAGGGTTTCAAGTAATGCGCCACCGTCGATGTCGACACTCAGCCACAAAGGTTGATCCTCAATCGCATTTTCTACGTTTGTTGTTGCAAATATAAGCGCGCCCGCTTCGGCTACATCTTTGAGAAATTCTCGGTGTTGCGCAAAACTAAAAGCCACAGCAAATATTGCCTGCACCGGGCTCGTCATTTGCACACCAAGCACGACGGCGTCATCTTGGCGAATCGCATGGGTGCTGACGTCTCCTATTCCTTCTATCGCATGAACTCGAGCAAGGTCTGCAACCTGGGGAGACTGCGACACATCGATGGTGACAGTCGGCATCCATTTATTTTCGTCAACTAGGGTGCGCCCGATTTCTTGGGTGACGAACACTGGCACACTCACGAAATCTCTTTCACACAGTCATGATATTTCAATATCCGATTTGAAAGATTTACCGCCAGTTGTGATTCGCGCAAATGGCTTTGTTCGCAAAGAAGTAACCCTGCAAAATTCGAGATACCGAATCTATTTGTCTCCGTACTGATACAATTACGCAAATGATTGAAGAATACGTGACATTGACTGAAGCCGCAGAAAAGTTAAATGTGTCGGCCAAAGCCATCCAAAAACTGATCGAGCGGGGCAATTTGAATGCCGAACGAATCGGAAACCGATGGGTGGTGCACATCGACGAAGTCAATCAATCACAACGTGTCCGTGGCAAACCTGGTCGACCACTAACGCAGGCAGCAGCGTGGGAAGCGATCCGCAACGCAGTGATATCAAGTGACTCAGACGCGCGCGATGCATTTCGCCGGTGGGTGCGCCCACGAGCCAAGCATCTCAACGGATACGCACATCCATCGATTGTCGACGATCTGCGAAATGACCTACACATTGTTCTCAGCGGACGAGACGCCGCCGCCGAACTCAACATACCCGCCGGTGTAAACCCTGGGCAGATTCAGATGTACCTCAAGTTGTCTAAGTACAACTATTTGATTGCGAGGCACGAGATTCAAGTGCCGGCGGTTAGGGCCAA
>CAMAWU010000097.1 GCA_945862025.1 Ferrithrix thermotolerans DSM 19514
CGTCACGCCGATCACTAATGCGTTGACGACTGCTGGCATGAAGTGGCAAGTGTTTGATCAAGTATCGCCGAACCCGACAGACATAAACGTTGCTGCCGGAGTGGCAGCGATAAATAAGTTCGGTCTTGACGGCACAGTTGTCGTCTTGATTGGCGGCGGTTCAGTAATGGACTGCGGAAAATACATCGCGCTTGCCGCACCTAACGGTGTCGATCATGTTGGTTTGGCTTTCGCTCCAGATTTAGATGCAAATGATCGAATTGATTTTTCGACGCTTGCGCCAAAAGCCAGTGCGTCAAAGCCCGGTCTGCCAACAATTGCGATACCGACAACTTCGGGTACTGCATCAGAAACAAATGGTGGCGGTTTAATCACCGACACGATTACGAACCCTGCGAATCATCGCAAACTTACATTTAGTAACCCGACAGTTCGCCCACGCACAATTTTGCTCGACCCGACACTGACAGTCGGCATGCCGTCAAAAGGTACGGCTGCTTGCGGAATGGATGTCTTAACTCACGCAATTGAGTCGTACACATCGGTGCAGTCAAACCCATATGCAGATGCATTGGCGTTGCATGCGATTCGTTTAGTTGCAAAATATCTGCCGACTGCAGTTACTAACGGCGCCGATCTTGAAGCCCGTGCTCAGATGCAACTCGCATCGCATTTGGCTGGCCGATCATTTTCAAGTGGACCGTTACTCGGTCTTGTGCACGCAACTGGTCACCCAATTTCAGGGCAGTTGCACCAGGCACACGGACAAACTTTGGCGACGATGTTGCCACATGTGATGCGCTTCAATCGCGACGCACAAGGTATCGCCGAGCGATATGCAAATGTCGGTCAAGCATTAGGCAGCGAACTCGATCCAGAAGCAGCGATTGCAGCAGTTGAAAAACTTTCAAAAACAGTTGGCACCAATCGCAAGCTCAGCGAACTTGGTGCAACAAGCGACAGCATCGCGGCGCTTACGCAAGATGCTTTGCGTGACTTAATTATTTTAAATACTCCGCGTTATCCAACACGTGGTGAAGTTCACGAACTCTACGCCAAAGCGCTTTAAGAAATTTAGTTTTTCAGCGAATCAGCAGTCAGCGGTTTCAACGCAACCCAAGATTGTTTTAAACCAGGGTGCAGATTCAGAGTTTCTACTTCATCAATTGATGACCATTTTGTTTCAGTTGATTCTGGGTTGGCGATATGAGCGCCTGCATCATTCATTGAGTGCGCGATAACCGTGTCGTAACTCCATGGGCCATGGTTGTCAGAAAAAATGTGCTTGACAGTCAATGCAGCAACTTCGATTCCCATTTCTTCGTGAGCCTCACGCAGTGCTGCGGTCACTGAATCTTCGTGTGAATCTTTTGCGCCGCCAGGCAATGCCCATGTTCCGCCACCGTGGGTCCACTCGGCTCGAAGTTGTAACAGCACTTGTGGCTGTGGTGTGTCGCGACGAACTAGCAATAAACCTGCCGCACCGAACCGGCCCCAATGGCGAAAGCCACAGTCGCAATCAACCCAACCGTCACCGTCGCGTAATCCCATAACTGATAACAATATTACGAAACGATGTCTAACGCGACTGCAGACTTAGGTACGACATTTCGTACCGACCAATGACTGCCCGCCAAGATTCGAGCGCCGGCAATTAACACGAGCATAATTATGCCGGTGCCAACAAATGTTGTCGCGCGACCGAGGTGATCGTAGGCAACACCCGCGAAACTTGCGGCGACGCCACCCGCCAGAGTTTCGATGCCACCAAGCAGACCTTGTGCGCCGGCCTGTCGTTCGAGAGGTGCGCTGGTACCGACTGCGACGCCCGCGCCAGTTACAAAAAAACCATCATTGGTTGAGTGAAAGAAAAATACGACGAGCATTAGTGCTGGCGTAGGCACTAGTCCGTATCCCGACATAAATAGTGCGCCGAGAATCATCCCGAAACTACCCGCACGATATGGCCCGATGCGTTGCACGAATTTTCCGCCGAGTGGGCCAAGGATTACAAGTGGCAGGGCAAAAAGAGAAATTCCGAGATTGGCTATCCATGGTTGTGATCCCATGTCGTCCATCATTAATACCCACAGCGAGTCAAATACTCCAAGCATGAAAAACAACGCAACTCCAATCAAAATTCCCGAAGCAATTGCGCGGTTCTTTAGCAAATCAATTGCGAATCGTTCTGTGGGTTGGTGCTCTTTTGCCGTCTCGGGCACTTTGATGCGACTAATTACGAGTATGAACAAAGAAATTGTCGCCGCGAGAAATATGAATGGGCCGGGAATACCAAATGGTGCAGTTAGCACCACGGAGAAAACTGGACCAGAAGCAAAACCGGCAACTTCAAACGAAAGAATTCGACCAAGGTTGCGACCAAAATTTTCGGGGTCAGCAACGATGATCACGCGACGCAACGCTGGCAAGGCAGCGCCGGCACCAAACCCCATGATGATTCGCGAAATTAAAAGTACTTTAAATGTTTCGCCAAACGCCATACCGATGCAGCCGATCACTTCAAGACCTAGACCCAAAATAATCAATTGTCGTGCCCGACCACGATCGGCAAGTGGGGCGATACTCACTTGTCCGACAAAAGAAGTGAAGAAGCCCACGCCGACAATCAAGCCAAGCGCCGACTCGGCAATGCCGAAACTATTACGAAAGTCATCAAGCATTGTAAACATCACTCCGTAACTACATGATGAGGCGCCCATTGTCAGAAGCAACATCAAGACAATGCGTGGTTTATTCACCTGATAAATCTACCGTTTCATAATGTCAGCGAGATTGCGTAAGACTGAACACTATGCAAAACAGAGAACAAAAACTCAGCTCGACACAACCACTTGATTCATTGATCGGTGGCAAGTGGATTAGTAATGCAAAAAAAATTGATGTAACAAATCCAGTTGACGGTTCAACATTGGCGCAAGTCTCAACTGCAAGTAATGACGATTGTTTGGCTGCTGTTGATGCGGCACAGAATGCATTTGCATCATGGAAGGCGACTGCGCCACGTGCACGCGCTGAAATATTGCGCAAAAGTTTTGAAATTATGATCGCCGAACAAGAATCACTAGCGCGTTTGATCACATTTGAGAACGGCAAAGTTTTGAGTGATGCTCGTGCCGAAGTTGCATATGCCGCAGAGTTTTTTCGCTGGTTTAGCGAAGAAGCGGTGCGCATTGACGGCGATTATCGACGCGCGCCGAGTGGTGCCAACTGGTTGATGGTTTCGCGGCAACCTGTTGGTGTTGCGCTGCTGGCAACCCCATGGAACTTTCCGGCGGCAATGGCAACGCGAAAGATTGGCCCGGCGTTGGCGGCAGGATGCACGGTTGTTTTGAAACCTGCCAGCGAGACGCCTTTAACCGCGCTTGCAATTGCCGAAATCATGCAACGCGCCGGCGTGCCCGATGGCGTCGTCAATGTCGTTGTGCCGAGCCCTTCAGGTCCGGCCGTTAGTGCAATGTTGCAATCAAACAAAATTCGCAAACTCTCGTTTACCGGATCTACACAAGTTGGTGCGGTGCTACTTGCCCAAGCCGCAGAAAAAATCATCAACTGCACCATGGAACTTGGTGGCAACGCGCCATTTATTGTTTTCGAAGATGCTGATATCGCCGGCGCAATTGACGGTGCGATGTTGGCCAAGATGCGCAATGGCGGCGCAGCCTGCACAGCCGCCAACAGATTTTTTGTGCACGAAAAAATTTACGACGCATTCGCCGACGGCTTGACAGCGCGGATGAACGCTCTCGTTTTGGGTGATGGACTCGACGCAAAAACTACAGTCGGGCCATTAGTTTCTAAGTCACAGCAACAACAAGTAGCAAAGTTAGTTGAACAGGCTAAAAGTTTTGGGGCAAAAGTTGCGTGCGGCGGCAATGCATCAACCGATGGATCTTTCGGTTACTTTCCAACAGTGCTCACAGATGTTTCGTTTGACGCAGCAATTTTGCAGACAGAAATTTTTGGGCCAGTTGCGCCACTGGTGCGATTCAAAGACAGCGACGATATTTTGGCGCACGCCAACAACGTCGAGCACGGACTTGTTTCATATGTTTACACACGCGATCTGGGTCGGGGCATGCGAGTTGCCGAGTCGCTTGAATCTGGAATGGTTGGCTTAAATCGCGGGCTAGTTTCAGACCCGGCTGCGCCTTTTGGTGGCGTCAAGCAATCTGGCCTTGGTCGCGAAGGTGCCCACGATGGACTACTGGCTTTTCTTGAAACCAAATACGTTGCGGGAAACTGGTAAAAATTATTCGCGTGGCGTTTTGCGCGCGATGCTAACTGCCCACCAAATAAGCGGAATTTGAAACGGCAGTCGCAGATAGGCAACTAATTGTTGCGAAATATCTCGATCGCGCCAGTCGTACGCCATATATATGTTTCCTGGGTATACAGACAAAAAAAGTAGTGCTGCTCCCCATCCTGCGAGTCTTCTCGTGCGCGGAATAAATAAACCGATTGCCACAGCGATTTCGGCAACTCCGCTCGCATATGTATAGAAAGTTGCGTCGCCAGGCAACCAAGGTGGGATGAGTGGGTTGAACCGATCGCGCGCAATGAAGTGAGCCACACCAGCAAAACCAAGAAAAGATGCCATTATCTGTGCCGAAAACGCGGAGACTTTTTTAAACATTCGTACATGATGCCACTGATTGAGCACAAAATCTGAAACAATGTTCATTTACGAGGAGAAATACTTTGGGCGAAATTACCGATACGCGAACGAATTGGCTTGATCCCAATCAGCTCGAATTAGTTCGCGGTCAAGT
>CAMAWU010000098.1 GCA_945862025.1 Ferrithrix thermotolerans DSM 19514
CGGTTGAATGGCGAACAGTTGTCGTAACCGGCGAATACCTCAACTTAGAAACGATTACAGCAGTCAATCGTGCCCAAGCGGGGTACGCAGGTAAAGATCCACTGACTCCCGTGCAATTAGCAAACAAGCAACTGATCTTGGTCAATCGCGGGTTTTTGCCACTAGCCGAGCCAGTTGAGGCTGCTCCAAGAGGCAAAGTTCAGATTGTTGGGCGCGTAAGAGCAACTGAGACACGACGACGGTTTCGCGTCAGCGACCCGAGCGTGGGCAAACTTTTAGAGGTAAGCAATATAGATTTGCCAAGAATAAGTCGACAGATGCCTTCTGAACTCGCGCCGATTTATGTTGAAGTACTCACATCACAACCTCGAGATGCTGTTGCTTTGTCGCAGATTGCCGAACCTGCACTTTCTACAGGTTCGCATTTGAGTTACACATTTCAGTGGTTTATATTTTCACTATTCGTCATAGCCGGTTGGGTGATAGTAATTCGTCGCAAAATCAAAACACTAACTAGTTGACTTAGGTTAAATTTTCGACAAACCCTTCTAGTTGACGAAGATTTCGGCATTCAAAAACTCCGTCGGTATGGGCGCCGTACTCGCCAACGATTGAATCGCCAGTGTTCCAATATGACTTTGGCTCTGGATTCAACCAATAAACATGTCGCGCCCGTTTGGCAATCTCTTTTACAACCCATGACTGAGCGGCGTGATAGTTATTTCTCGCATCGCCAAGAAGTAACACAGTAGTTTTTGAGTTGATATCTTTGCCGTAACGCTCCCAAAAAACCTCAAACGCGTGCCCGTAATCGCTGTGTCCATCAACCCAAACAACATCTGCCTCGGTGTTGACGCGATTTATTGCTTCGCTAATGTCTTCTGTTGATTTGAAGAATTTCGTCACTTCGTCTATCCCGTCAATAAATACAAACGATCGAACTTTTGAAAACTGATTTTGAATCGCGTAGACAAACATCAATGTGAATCTCGCGAAGGCGGCAACACTTCCCGAAATATCGGCAACAACCATTAATTCTGGTTTCGCAGGCCGCGGATAGCGAAACTTCGGATCCGCAGGGACGCCGCCATAACTAAGCGAATGTCGCACGGTATTTCGAAAATCCAGTGGACCTTTGCGGCCGTGTCGGCGCTTACGCGCCAAACGAGCAGCCAGTTTTCGAGTTAGCGGATAAAGCGCCTTCTTGAGACTCTGCATTTCGTCGCGACTTGCATGCATGAATTCAACATCTTCTGGCAGAGGCTTGCGCAGAGTCTTAGCCATTGCTTCTGCGCCTCGGTCTGCAACTAGTCGGCGACGAATTTCAGATTCGACTTCTTGTTTGAATTGCTCAATGCGACTCTCAAATTCATCTTTTTCTAGTCGCTGCTCCAGCGATGAGAGTTCTTGTTTGCTCATCTCGCTGTTGGCATCCATTAGTTTTTGCAACATGTTGTCAAGATCAAGATTGCGTAGTGTTCTGTACAAATAATAAGTTCCGCCAACTGGTCGCCCAGGCTCCATGCCAGCAAACCTCTGAACTGATTGTTTGGCAAGTGCACGCATCATCGCCTGATCGCCGCTCATCAAAGCCCGCATCAGCATTGCATTGATTTCTTCTGGGGTCAGTGAATCCATTCCTCCGCCAGAACCTTTGCCTTCGCCCTGTCCTTTGACTTGATCCATCTGCTCTTGCATCTCGCGCCAGAAATCATCAGGTTGCCCGTCTTGAGTAATCGCATATTCAGGACCGCGTAGCGAGAAATAGACCTCGAAAATAGTTTCAAACACACGCCAGTGAGCGTTGTTCTTGACGAGAGTGGCGCCAAGAGCGTATTTGAAGGCGTCACGATCTTCGATCGGAATTACTTTTACCGCTTCCATTGCATCTAAGTTTTCGGTGAGGCTGACAGGCAACCCAGCATTGCGCAATTCAACAATGAATCCCGACATCAAATCAAGCACGGGCATTGTGCACGCTCACTTCGTAACGGAGAGTTCTTTGGCTGCTTTTGCGATGTCTGTCTGGTATTTAAGAAGAATGTGCAAAGTCTCTTTCGCTTCTTTTTCGTCTATCGTTTCGATTCCGAGCAACATTAATGTGCGCGCCCAATCGAGAGTTTCGCTAACAGACGGAGCCTTCTTCAAATCAAGTTGACGAATGCTACGAACAATTCGCGCAATCTGATCAGCCAAATTGTCGCTAATATCAGGAACTTTATTTAAGACGATTTCTTTTTCGCGTTCGAGATCTGGGTAGTCAACATGCAGATACAAGCAACGGCGCTTAAGCGCTTCCGAAAGTTCGCGCGTGTTGTTCGATGTCAAGAACACAAGCGGAATCTGTTTGGCCGTGATTGTGCCCAGTTCTGGAATCGAAACTTGATATTCGGAAAGAATTTCAAGAAGCAATGCCTCGGTTTCAAGTTCGACACGATCAACTTCATCAATCAGCAACACCACAGGCTCTTCACTGGTGATTGCTTCAAGCAGCGGTCGAGCGAGCAAGAACTCGCTACTGAAAATATCATCGTGGACTTCGCTCCATGAGTCGCTATTTTTATCGGCCTGGATGCGAAGCAATTGCTTTTTGTAATTCCATTCGTAGAGTGCCTTTGACTCGTCAAGACCTTCGTAGCACTGCAAACGAATTAACCGAGCGCCAGTCAGCTCTGCGACGCTCTTGGCGAGTTGGGTTTTGCCTGTGCCCGCTGGTCCTTCAATTAAGACTGGTTTACCAAGACGATCGGCTAGAAAGACGACCCCGGCGATGCCGTCGTCTGCAAGATAGTTGACCTTCTTTAGCCCGCTACGAACCGTAGCTACATCGTTAAATCGTGGTTTCACTCGCACTACCCTAGCGGTTCAGTCTCGCTGGAACGAGACGCAAACTGTGACATCAATGCAATCTATGCAATTCGTAATACGATTGAATGCAATGGCAACGCCCCAAAGCAGTCAAACTCTTTGGCGGGCGAACCTCACAGTGGCTTGCGGGACTGCCCTGAGTCGGGCAACTGGACTCATCCGAATAATCGTTTTTGGCGCGATGATCGGACAAACAGCCCTGGCCGATGTTTACGACGCTGCCAACAACGCCCCGAACGTTGTTTATGAACTGCTCGTAGGTGGAATCTTGGCTGCAACCCTGGTGCCTTTATTCACGCGACATCTTCAGGCTGATGACGACGAAGCTGTGAGTGCGATTTCAAGTGTGGCATTCGTCGCACTGACTGTGATCACTGCGCTGGCAATCGTTTTGTCGCCACTGATCTTCAGAATGTTTTCGTTGAATCCTGCTGATGATGTCGACGTTGAAATGTTTCGAAATACTGGCACCGTCTTAACGCGACTATTTCTAGTTCAGATCTTTTTCTACGGCATAACAGCGATTGCAAGTGCAATCTTAAATTCAAAACGAAGATTCTTCGCCGCGGCGTGGACACCAGTTATGGCAAATGTTGTAACTATTTTGACTTTGCTGGCTATTCCTGCAGTGACTTCACTCAAACCCCCACCACTTAGTGAGGCAGCCAGCAATAACTCACTGCAATGGCTTTTGGGATTAGGTTCTACATCAGGGATCATCGTGATGGCAGTCGGTATGGCGATTGCCCTTAGCCGATCAGGTGTGCGCTTGCACTGGAACTTGAATTTCACACATCCTGCTGTTGTCAACCTGATCAGACTTTCTGGATGGGCTGCCGGTTATGTGGCTGCTAACCAAGTTGCCCTCGTGGTGATCAAAAACTTGGCGCGACCAGGTAGCGGAAACGTAGACGCGTATTCAAAGGCATATGCATTTTTTTCGCTACCACATGGTTTGCTGGCCGTCTCACTTGCGACAACATTCGCCCCCGATCTCGCGCGAGCCGTTGCCAATCTTGACATCCCTGATTTTCAAAATCGATTAATTTCTGGAATTCGACTAACAGCGCTGTTCACGATTCCTGCTTCATTTGGGATGTTCGTACTAGCCCGACCGCTTGTGGCAATGTTGCTGCAACATGGCAGTTTTACTTCGCTGGCCACTCAAAACACTGCGCGAGCACTTTCGGGTTTGGCGATCGGACTCGCAGGGTTTTCTGTCTATTTGTTCGTGTTGCGCGGTTTCTATGCCAACAACGACACCCGCACACCGTTTTGGCTCAACTTGTTTGAAAATGCGTTAAACATAATTTTTGCAATAGTTCTTGTAAAACGATTTGATATTCTGGGTTTGGGAATTGCCTTTGCTACCGCTTATTTAGTCTCGGCGGTTGTTGCGATGTTTGTAATGCAAATCAAATCACCTGGGTTTAAGGCAACGGCAACTCTTGCTGGGCTGATTCCATTCTTCGTTAGTGCGTTAGTCATGGCAGTTTGTGTGTTCTTATTTAAAAATTTATTTAATAGCAACGAATCTGCTGCTGGACTCGATGCCACACTACAAGTCTTCGGTGGTTTGTTAGGCGGCTCTGTTATTTACTGCGTGATGTTATTTATTTTTCGCGTCAACGAAGTTCGCACACTTGTGCACCGCTAGCTATTAATTAATTAATATCACCAGGTCGTCGCGGTGAATTACTTCTTGCGTAACTCCCTCCACAAGATCGCGACTATGCATTCCTGCACTCGCACTGGCTTGAATTGCAGTTACACCGGACATTCCTCGGGCAATAACTGAACCATCTTGAGCCTTAACCTCAATCGTGTCGCCAACTTCGAATTCGCCAGTCACGCCTGTGACGCCCGCGTGTAATAGCGATACATTTCGACGAGTAAGAGCATCTTTGGCACCGTCGTCAAC
>CAMAWU010000099.1 GCA_945862025.1 Ferrithrix thermotolerans DSM 19514
ACAAGAGATGTCTTTCACACTGTTCAATGGCTTAATAAATGATGAACACTAGAGTTGCGCCCAATGAATACGAATATGAAATGGGTGACCTGGGATCAAGCGGCGATTACCGCGCTTCTTTGTTTCGCAGTCGCCATGCTTTTGCGTCGACTGCCAACGACGAAATGGCGCACACGAATTGTTCCGGTGACAACCGAACTGAGTTTGATTTCTGCGCTCTACACACTTTGGCGATTGGCATTGAAACTTCCGCTTGACCAACCTATTGGAGCAATTGAGCGCGCTCGACAAATTGATCGCTTTCAACATTGGCTGCACATGCCTGCTGAACTTTCGTTGCAACAATTTGTTTTGCGGTACGACTGGTTGGCTCAGGCGACGAATTTCTACTATGCAGTGTTTCATGTGCCGGCAATGAGTTTGTTTCTTGTTTGGATATTTATTCGTCACCGAGATAAATATCCGCGATGGCGAAGCAGTCTGGCAATGCTGACAGCCGCATGTCTAGTGATTCGATATACGTGTTGCCCCGCCGCGCTTTCTGCCCGAACTGGGATACATCGATCTTGCAACCCGCTACGGGCTATCGGTCTACGGGCCAGTTGGTACCGGTGTTTCAGATCAATTTGCGGCAATGCCGTCGATTCATGTTGGCTGGGCGGCAATTGTTTCGTTTGGCATCGTGTTTTCATCCACTAGTCGCTGGCGCTGGATGTACCTCTCACACCTACTTAACACGGTGCTCGCGGTCTCGGCAACAGGCAATCACTGGTGGCTAGACGGTGTCGCTGCGATCGCAATACTCGGCGTGGCACTGTGGATCGACAGATTCGTTCGAAACATTACAAATAAACACCCAGCGCTAAACTTTGCAAATGACGGTCAATCAAGTAATTGACATTCACGCCCACATCTTGGTTCCTGGTGTGATGGGATCATGCGGTGCAGCAGGCCCCGAGATGGGCTTTCGCGATAACGGCAACGAATTTTTTCGTGCTGGTGATTATGTTTTAGAAAATGTGAAATTCAACAACAGTCCATTTTCTGTTCCGCAAAAACGAGTCGAGAAAATGGCACTACTCGGAATCGACTTGCAACTCGTATCACCTAATCCGATTACCTATTTTTATCATCAACCTGCTCGTTCGGGTATCGAATTCAATAAGAAGCACAATGATGAAGTTGCGGCAATCTGTCGAAATCACATTCAACTAATCGGTGCTGCTGCGCTTCCATTGCAAGACCCAAAGGCTGCATGCGAAGAATTACACCGAGCAGTTGAATCACTAAGCATGGTCTGCTCTTACATCGGCACCGATGTTGACGGTGTCGCACTTTCAGACTCACGGTTCGAAGAATTATGGTCAGAGCACGAACGATTAGACATTCCTGTTGTTATTCACCCTGGCCCAAGAGGCACTTATCAGACACCTGATAATTTTTTCAACAAGTGGGAGCTAGATGTCATTTACGGTTTTGCAATTGACGAAGGTCTTGCGGTTTCGCACTTATTGTTTGCAGGTGTGCTTGATCGACATCCAAAATTAAAAGTTCACATCGCTCATGGTGGTGGCTTCGCGCCGTATCAAAAAGGTCGATTGCAGGCTGCCCTCGAAAAACGACCATTCGGTAAAGGTCTGCTCAATCGTCCATTTGACGAGCAATGGGCGCAATTAAGTTTTGACACTGCGGTGCATCGACTAGATGCGTTGCAATTTCTTGTTGATACCGAAGGTTGCGACAGAGTTCTCCTCGGCTCAAACTTTGGCGGCTGGGATGCGGAAGATGGATACCGACAAATGGTTGAACAATTAGATATTTCAAAAGATGACGTGAATAAAATTTTGGGTGGAAACGCGAAGAGAATTTTTAATCTTTAATTTTCATGCCACTAGATAACACAGATCTCTATCACATTGCGTGGGTAGTAGATGATCTCAATTTATCGATGAAAGCATTTGGCTCAACCGGGTTGCAATGGGCAACACCAACAATTCGCACTGTCAAAGTACAAACACCAACAACAGCGATAACTGAATTTTCAATTTTTGTGACTTACTCAATACATGATCCAATGCATGTCGAACTTATTCAAAAGTGTCCTGGCTCGCCGTGGGATCATGTACCGAACGGCGGCCCGCATCATCTCGGATGGTGGTCACACGATTTCAAGAAGTCAATTTCAGATCTCGTTAGTGAGGGTCACAAACTTGAATCGTGGATGGTCGACTCAGATGGCCAGCCTGCTCGCTTTGCATACTTTCAAAATCCGTTAGGCCAACGAATTGAAATTGTTGACATCGCTGCTCGCCCACAGTTGCAAGCATGGTGGGCCGGAAAACCATACCCCTGAAACTCGCCGAGTTGAACCCTTTTAAAACTATTGAGTTGAAACGTGCGCCGATTTAACACGTATATAAACGTGCGCCGAATTAACTCCTATATATATGTATCCTTAACTCACTTCAACAAAGGAGAATCCCCTTGCACTCGGTACTGATTAGCGGCGGAAATGTCATTGACGGCACTGGTTCACAGCCTCAGCCGAATACCGATGTATTAATTGATGGCGACAGGATTGTGGCTGTTGGCAAGAACCTCGTAGTTGAAAAATCTAGTGAGCGCGAAGTACGACGTGTCGATGCAACCGGATTGACAGTTATGCCTGGACTAATTGATGCACACACTCATATCACCCTTGGTGAACCACGAACCAACGACGAACTTTTTTTGCATCGTGACCCCGCAACTGCTGCAATTCTCGCCGCTTACAACGTCAGAAAAGTTTTGCGAGCCGGCGTAACTTCAATGTTTGATGTCGACGGCATCTTCAACATCGGGCCAGCACTTCGCGATTCAATCAAGGCTGGCGTCGTTGAGGGCCCAACAATGAAATCTGGTTCTTACGCCTTGATGACCGCAGTTGGCGGAACGGCCGGCAAACTCATCCCTGACTCTGGCACTGCCGGATATGCCGAAGTCGTGCGTAACAAAGAAGAGACTGTGCTGGCTGTGCGTCGTCAAGTTAAAGATGGTGCTGACTGTATAAAAATACATGTAACGGGTTTGATTCCAACGCGGTCGGGCGAGATACAAGTCTGGACTCGCGAAGAATTGAAAGTTGTTTGCGATACAGCGCACGATTTGGGCGTGCGCGTAACCGCACACTGTCGTGGTGACAAAGCAACTCTTGACTCTGTGATGGCTGGTGTTGACATAATTTGGCATGCATCATTTCTCGGTAATGCATCGCTTGAAGCGATAATTGATAAAAAAGTGCCTGTCGGCCCGGTGTTTACATTTCTTGCCAATCTTTCGGAGTTCGGGCACAAGGCTGGTGCAACATCTTCAGCAAAATCAATATTCGCCGGTGAACTCGAAGACACTGGCGCGAAATTACGACAGGCTTACGACGCCGGTGTCAAATTATTGTGCGGCTCAGAAAGTGGTTTTTCAATGACACCATATGGGCATTGGCATGCTCGCGAAATGGAAGTTTTCGTCAAGCATCTCGGAATGACCCCGCTTCAGGCAATTACTTGTGGCACCAAAGACAACGCGGTTGCACTCGACGAAGATGGCGAAACAGGATGCATCGCCGCTGGATATCGTGCTGATGTTTTGGTTCTGGACGGTGATCCATCAAAAGATATTTCATTACTGGGCGACAAAAATTTGTTTCGCCACCTTTTCTGCCGTGGCAAAAATATCGATCTCTCGCCGATTGAGCCACGCGCAATGCTTCGCGGAGAGCAAGCTTCGGGTTGGTCAGATGTTGCGCTGACAAGAGAAATTGCCTACTCATAGTGAAGGGCGCAATCGTCACAGGTGGAGCGCACGGAATTGGCAGGGTAATTGTAAATCAACTTGCATCCGAAGGTTGGCACGTTGGCATTCTTGATTTGAATGTTGCAGATGTTGAACGAGATGAAAAGTTGCCAAAAAACTGTGTTGCTATTTCTGCAGATGTTTCAGATGTGAATTTGGTAGAAAAAGCGATAAAGCAATTTGGTTCGACACCAGATTTACTTGTCAACAACGCCGGAATCGTTCGCTTTGGGCCATTATTGACGCTCGCTCAATCGGAGTTTGAAGCTGTTGTTCGCGTCAACCTGATCGGCACTTTCACGGTCTCACGTCAAGTTGCTGCGCTAATGGTTGCCGATGGCAAACCTGGAAACATAATCAGCATCACATCAATGAACGGCGTAGTCCCTGGGCCAAATAGTGGTGCTTACACATCAACAAAAGCCGGCGTCGCTTTGCTCACCAAGCAGATGGCACTTGAATGGGGTCCGCACGGCATTCGGGTCAATTCAATTGCGCCAGGGCTAATTGATGCCGGCATGAGCAATGCTGTTCACGCCGATCTAGAAATTCGTCAGGCACGCGAGAAGCGAATTCCGCTTCGCCGACTCGGCACTGCACAAGACATCGCAAACCTAGTTTCGTTTCTTGCTTCAGAACAGTCTTCTTACATCACTGGAGAAAATATTCTCGTAGACGGCGGAGTCACAATGAGCATTTTGTCGACGCTTCCAAGACCTAAGAGTGTTGACTCAGTTGGCCCGTCAGAGTAAACAATGAAACCAATTAAAGAGATGTCAGTTGTTATAACTGGCGGCGGCTCAGGTATTGGTGAAGCGACTGCTCGCTATCTTGCAGCTCAAGGCGCCAAAGTAACAATTTGTGGTCGACGAGAAGATCGAATCAAAACTGTCGCCAAAGAAATTGGCAG
>CAMAWU010000100.1 GCA_945862025.1 Ferrithrix thermotolerans DSM 19514
TTTCAAGAGATACGTGATGAACCAACAGTGAGCAACAGAGAAAGTATCACTCGAATAGTTTTATGCACTGGGAAAGTTGCCTGGGACATAATGGGTGAGCGCAACAAGCGAAATGCATCTGTTGCAGTGGTTCGCATTGAGCAGTTGTACCCGTTTCCAATTGCTGGTCTAAATGAAATTCTCTCGCGCTATCCAAATGCAAAACAAGTTGTATGGGTTCAAGAAGAACCGGAGAATATGGGTGCGTGGCACTTCGTTGATGACCTTGTCTGGGGCATTAAGAATAAAGGTTTTGACTGGCGTCATGTCGCCCGCTTTGAATCAGGAAGTCCTGCAACCGGATCAAAGACGATCCATGACCAAGAATTAGCCAGCCTGATTGAACAAACATTTGCCGACTGGCAATAAAACTTTATTTAATCTAAAAGAGTTTTAAAACTCAGCCTGGTTCGCCGAATGTAGCGATGCTGTCAACTTTGCAGACGAATAGCACTCGTCGCTCATTGATTGACGGGTCACGCAATCCGTATTCTTCGCCTTGGCCAACGTACTTCTTCCAAATTCGATTCAACTGTGAAGTCACCCACGCGCCTTCTTTGGCATCGTCTTCTAAAACTTCACGCTCAACAGTTACCTTCATGCTCATCCAGTGGTACATGTTGGCTGGGTTGACGATGACGATGGTGATTTTTGGTGTTTTGCGAATCCATTTTGTCTTAGTGCGTTGTGAAGCGACATTTACTAAAACTTTGTCGCCTTCGTAGTCAAACCACATTGGCGTTAGATTTGGTCGACCGTCAGAACCCATTACTGCCATTACGCAAGCGAATGGTTTGTCCATCAACATTTTGTATTTTGGGTCGATGTCAGCGATTGAGTTGACAGTGGTTCGGTCTCCGACTGCAAACTGACCGGCTTGTAAGCCGTTTGCTACGTCGCGAAACTTAGCGAGTTTGATTGCCATATAAATGTTCTCCTTTGAGTCGTTGAAAGATTTTTAAAGATTAGTTCATAAATTTTAAGTTTGCAAAAATCAGCTATTTTGTGATGAGTAGACTCACCGACGTGACGGCTCAAGCTAAGTATTCACCAAAGTTTCTATTGTTTAGAGGTTCGTATTAGGCCAATGAAGGTTTCAATCGTCGGTGGATCGATCGGTGGTTTAACGGCTGCTTGCTTGTTGCGTGATGCGGGACATCAAGTATCGGTATACGAGCGATCTGCAATTCGCCTTGAGCAACGCGGAGCTGGTATCGGTTTTCTGCCAGCGAGTTATCGCTACCTACAAACTCGTGCTGCAATAGATATAGACAAAATATCGGTCAAGACTGAACACATTCGTTATCTAGATAAAGAAAGCAAATTGGTTTACGATGCCAAACATCAATACCGCTTCAGTTCTTGGAATACCGTATATGCGTCAACGCTTGATCACTTTGGGACAACCGAATATCACTTGGATTCTGAGGTAGTTGATTTTTCACAGTCTTCTGAAAACGTCTCGATTTCGTTAAAGAATGGTCAGTCGATAACCGCTGATCTTCTGGTCGGCGCCGACGGTATCGGTTCATTGTTGCGTGACAGGTTGGTGCCGACAAGCAAGTCGGCATATGCGGGTTATGTTGCCTGGCGAGGGATGGTTCCAGAGTCGAAATTATCCAGTGAGTTAATTGAACGCTTAGGCGACGCAATTACTTATTTTGTGTATCCGGGTTCTCACATTTTGGTTTATCCGATTCCTGATCACGAAGGTCGCGTTACGCCTGGTGATCGACTAATTAATTTTGTCTGGTATTGCAACTATGCAAGTGGTAAAGAATTTAATTTTCTGATGACCGACAAAAATGGTTCGCTACGAGAAGTTTCAATTCCGCCAGGATTCGTCAGTGAGCAGAATGTTGAGCAGGTGAAGTCAATGGCACTTAATTGTCTGCCTAAGCTACTTAGCGATCTTGTGGTTGCCACAATCGAACCTTTTGTTCAGGTTATTTACGATGTCGACATCGATCAGATGGCTTTTGGGCGAATATGTTTAATTGGCGATGCGGGGATTGTCGCGCGCCCTCATGCCGCTGCTGGTACAGCCAAGGCCGCAGCCGACGGCTGGGCTCTTGCTGAGGCACTAGAAAAACACGAGGCGCTGGATGATGCACTTGATGCTTGGCAATTTTCACAACTCGCTGTTGCGAAAAATCTTTTAGAACGAACACGGCGGGTGGGTTCAAAGTCGCAGTTTTTGAACACATGGGATTCACGGGACCCAGAAGTTATTTTTGGATTACATCAACCGGGTAACTAAAGGATTAACAATGTCACGAAGCATGATTAATGCGGCCCATGAACTATTTAATAGTTTTGATGACGCGCAGCGAACTCGAGGATTGTTTGACTTCGCTGATTTGAATGAGCGCAAAAAATGGTTTTATACACCGACTAATCATGGTGGGTTGCCTCTCGCTGAGATGGCATCAAGTCAGCATCGAATGGTTCACAAGTTATTGGCCACGGCGTTGTCAGAGGGTGGGTATGTAACAGTCTCGACGATCATGGGTTTAGAAAATATTCTTGACCGACTAGAGGGGTTCATCGCCGAATTTGAACGAGAGCGAGGAAGAGATCCGCTGTTGTATTGGATCTCTTTCTTTGGAAAGCCTGTTGATGATGGCATTTGGTCGTGGCGATTTGGTGGACATCATGTGTCACTGAACTTCACATTGAGTGCTGGCGAAATAATTTCAACCACTCCATGCTTTCTTGGCGCCGACCCAGCGAATTCGCGATTACTTGGACCCCATTTGTTGAGGCCGTTGGCGGCAGCAGAGGACTTGGCAAGAGAATTCATACATTCGCTAACACTCGAACAGCGTCTTACTGCAGTGGTAAACAAGGTTCCACCTACTGACATTGTTGGTGCGAATCGAAGTGCATTGACCGAAGGAGACACCGCACTTCCAATGTCGGATATATGGCGAAAACAGTTTGATGGGGCATTAGGTGATGCGATGCAAACGATTCAGATGCGTGCGGATGCCGAATTATCAATTACGGCTGAAGATCTTCGTAGTCTTTCGTTTTCGCGGGTTCCGAAGGGTTTATCGGCCAGCCATTTGAGTATTTCGCAACGTGGCGATCTAAAAGAATTGTTGAAGGTTTATATCAATCGAATTTCAGATGATGTTGCCGACCGTGAATGGGCAAAACTTAGTGATGACAAGATTCAAGAACTTTCTTTTCTCTGGGCGGGTGGAATAGAAAAAAGTGAACCTCACTATTACCGAGTACAAGGCACAAGATTGTTTGTTGAATATGACAATACTCAACGAGGAACAAATCACATCCATACTGTGTGGCGCGATTTAGAAAACGATTTTGGTGGAGACGTGCTAGCAAACCATTACACGCATGAACATTGATGCCAGAATACTTTGTATTACTGGCGCGCTGAGCGTGGTTGAATGGGTGTGTGGTTAAACCGTTCACTCATGTTGTAGTTGACGGTTCGAATCTAGCGACCGAAGGTCGAACAGAACCAAGCCTGAAGCAACTTAACGAGGCAGTGCTCTCGTTTATGAATGAGTTTCCAGACACGAAAATAACTGTCGTAGTTGATGCAACATTTGGTCATCGGGTTGATCGAAAAGAACGAGCAGAATTTGATGCCGCAATTAACAACAATGAACTCGTTGCGCCCCCTGCGGGTGCTGTTGGTCGTGGTGATGGATTTGTGTTGACAATTGCAGACAAAGTCAAGGCAAGTGTTTTGTCAAATGACAGTTATCAAGAATTTCACGACCAATATAAGTGGCTTTTTGATGAAGGTCGATTGATCGGTGGCAAACCGGTGCCAAATGTTGGTTGGGTATTCATTCAGCGACTTCCGGTGCGCAAACAATCTGGTCGAGAAAGTGCTGCAACTCTGCGACGAGCAAAGACTGTTCGGGCGCCGTCGCGGCCGATGCCGGTACCGAAAAGTCCACCACCAACAGCAAGAGTTTCAGCAAACTCACCAAAGCCAGTCGCGCAAAGCAATAAGCCGACTTCTAATTCAAAGCCGACTCCAAAACTGAACGAGATCACTGCATTTTTGAATTTTGTTGAGAAAAATCCGGTTGGTTCAAAACTTAAAGGCATTGTTGAGAGTTATGCATCTCATGGTGTTTATGTGAAAGTTGGCGAAGTGTTGGGCTATCTGGCGATGCGACTGATGGCTAACCCAGTTCCGCGAAGTGCTCGAGAACATGTCAAACTCGGGGCTTCGCTGAATCTTGTGATTGTTGGATACACACCGTCAAGACGAAGTGTTGAACTTGCCGTGTCTGGCATAGAGCCAGTAACTACTCAGCGAACTGTTGCCCGTGTACCGACGCAAAAAACTGTTGGTCCGATTCGAACGGCGACAACTCGAATTGCGCAAATTAAAAAAGCCAAGCCTCGGCGCCAAAAGCCAAAAGCAGTCCAGAAGAAAGCGCCACATAAAAAACGCTAAAAATAGAAAATCTCAGAACAAGTAACAGTCGCATCATTTTTAGTACGGTGATGGCGTGCTGATCGCGACATGGAACGTCAATTCTTTAAAAGCCCGTCTTGAGCGCGTGACCCAATGGGTAAGTGAAAATAAGCCCGATGTGTTGTGCATGCAGGAAACAAAAATGAAAAATGAGGTTTTTCCGACTGCAG
>CAMAWU010000101.1 GCA_945862025.1 Ferrithrix thermotolerans DSM 19514
AAAGAAATAGCGTTACCGACATGACGAAACGCAAAGCAGTATCTCGTGCCCCGTGGTTCGTCGGCGTTGGTGCGGTGTTGGGTTTCATTTATATTTGTCTGCCTCTTGTTGGTCTATTGCGCAAAATTTCTTGGAGTTCTTTAGTTTCGCAAGTTTCAAGTGGTCCGACGCGAGATGCTCTGTCGTTATCACTTGTCACATCAGTTGCAGCGACAGTTGTTGCTGTTGTCTTTGGTCTGCCTTTGGCCTGGGTGTTGGCGCGAGTTCGGTTTCGTGGAAGTTCTTTAGTCCGCGCACTTGTGATGTTGCCGATGGTTTTGCCCCCGGTAGTTGGTGGTGTGGCACTGCTTGCCGCCTACGGAAAGTCGAGCGGCTTAGTAGGCGTGCTGCTCTTCGATAGTTTTGGACTGCAATTAACATTTTCGCCGATCGGCGTCGTCATCGCCGAAGCATTTGTTGCTTTGCCGTTTTTAGTTATGGCTGTCGAGGGTGGTTTGCGTTCTATTGATTCTCGTTATGAAGAACTCGCATCAACAATGGGTGCCAATGAAGTCAAGAAGTTTTATCTAGTGACCCTGCGTTTGTTGCGTCCTTCACTCATTGCGGGCATTGCAGTGGCGTGGGCGAGAGCACTCGGTGAATTCGGGGCAACTATTACTTTTGCTGGCAACATTCAGGGCCGCACTCAGACAACACCGCTCGCTGTGTATCTGCTTCTTGAGAGCGATCCGCAGGCTGCATATGCGTTAAGTTTTGTTTTGCTCGTGATTTGCGTTGGCGTGTTGGTCTCGATGCGCGACAAATGGCTCGGGTCACGGCGATGACTCTTAACCTTAGCGGCACTGTTTGCATCGGATCTTTCACACTGCGCACCGAAGTGTCTGCAGAAAATGAGATTATTGCAATCACTGGTGCCAATGGTGTCGGCAAAACAACTTTGTTGCGATTACTTGCTGGAATAGTTAATTTGACAACCGGCTCACTGTTAATTGACGGCGTAACTTATGACGACGCGACGACTGACATCTTTGTACCAGCCGATAGGCGAGGTGTGTCGATGGTCTTTCAAAACGAAACGCTCTTGCCGTTTTTGTCGGTGCGCGACAATATTGCCTTTCCGTTGCGGATGTCCGGAATGAGCCGGAGCAAATCTCGCGAAGTAGCCAAAGAAGCCATCTCGAGTCATGGATTGTCAAAACTTGCCGATCTGATGCCTAAGGATCTATCTGGTGGTCAGGCCCAACGAGTGGCTTTAGTTCGCGCTTTCATTAGTACACCAAAAATTATGCTTCTTGACGAGCCATTATCAGCACTCGACGAAAACGCGCGACCAGAGTTGCGAAAGTTTTTGCGCGAAAAAATGTCAGAAATTTCAGGATATAAATTTGTTGTCACCCACGATCGACAAGATGTAGAGCAAATATGTGACAGAGAGATTCATCTCGACTAGTAGTATTTTGTGATGAGCAAATTTCCACTTGATGCCTTTGCCGATGTTGTGGATGCGAATTCAAAGTTTGTGTCGTCGTTTGAAGATGAACACCTAACAGGCACAGCCCGTAAAGGTTTGGCGATTGTCACATGTATGGACTCGCGGATAACCCCACTTGCGGTTGTCGGCATGAAGTCGGGCGATGCAAAAATTCTGCGAAACGCTGGCGCCCGTGTAACTGACGACGTCTTGCGTACTTTAGTTTTAGCGACTTATTTGCTGGCTGTTGATCGAGTTTTGGTTATGCCGCACACCGATTGTCGAATGGCAAGTGGCGATGAAGAATCGATTCATGCCAGCATCGAAAGCAAGCATGGCATTGACACGCGAAGCGTTGAATTTAAAATGGTTACAGATCAGCGAGCGGCTCTAGCCGCTGACGTAGCGAGCATTCGCGCGTATTCAATTTTGCCAAAGAAGTTGATCGTCGCTGGCGCGATCTTCGATGTCCACACCGGAAAGCTCGAACTAATTGACTGCTAAGGTTCGTTCATGAAAAAAATTACTCTTTTGCTCGTGTTATGCCTACAGATATTCAGTAATACCTCTAGTGTCTCGGCTTCAAAGGTGAAGAATTGCGACGAGTCTGGTGCTAAATGCGTCCTTGGTGGTGTTGGTCCGCAAGGGGGCATAATTTTTTATGCCGCAGAAACTGCTCAGTGGTGGGGACAGTTCATTGAAGCGTTACCAGTTGTAGCAAAAAAGGTTGATCCAATCAATATCTGGGGTGCTGAAATAACGATTTATGCGACAGAAAAAGAACGCACTCTGTCGAAAATATTGGGTATGGGCAGCGTCAATACTCAGAAAATGCTGCTAGATCCATCGAGTATCGCTCAAAAAGTTCCTGCTGGGTGGTCAGTGCCATCTAAAGATGAACTTGATGCGCTGTATAACTTTATCAAGTTAAATAGTGTCAAAAGTTTTAAAGAAAACCCCGCATGGAGTTCGACAGAACTGAGCGCTAGTTTCGCGTGGTACCAAGAAATGCGTGATGGAACGCAATTTACCGATGCCAACGGGGTTGTGCGTGGATTGCAAGGAAATAAAAATACAGTTTTTAGTCAGAAGCACGGTGGTGCGGCGATGGTGGCCGGATCAGAGTTCGCGCCGATGCCATTTAATGTGATTCCAGTTCGTGCTTTTGGTGTCAAAGCAGGGGTGATGCCAAACGGCTCTATTTCAAAAACAACAATTAGTACCTCGTGCACTACTGGTGTCTCATGCAAAATTGGCGACATTGGGCCGGGCGGCGGAATAGTTTTTTATGATGCAGGAACGCATCAAAATTGGGGGCGATTTCTTGAGATCGCTCCGGTTAGTTGTGAAGGGGTTGGACTTCCCTGGCGCTCAGGTAAAGGCACAATCTATTCTGGGCAGACTGCGGCCATTGATCGCGTCAAAGCCAAACAAATTGGCATGGGATTAATTAATACTTCGTTGATTGTCGCCAAGTTAAAGGGCGTCGGCAATGTGGCACAGTTCGCCGCTGATTCAGTTTGTGGCGGATTATCTGATTGGTTTTTGCCTTCAAAAGATGAACTTGATGCGGCTTACAACATTGTTGCGCAAAATCGAGTTGGTGGAGCAGAATCACCAATTGGTAATTTCAATAAGGGTTATTATTGGACGTCAAGTGATTACAACAACAAAACCGCATGGACTCAGTACTTCACTGATGGTCAGCAGTTTGACCGTTATCAAAATCTGACTGGCAATGCAGTTCCTCCAACACCATTTAGGGTGCGGCCCGTGCGTGCCTTCGGTTAAATAAATAGGCTGAACAAATCGACTAAATAAATCTGCCTCGTTTGAGCCTCTAATAGAGAATTGCGACGCCGATTGCTGAAAGTGTGGCGATAAGTAGCCAAGAAATCAAACCAAGAACGAGTGGGCGAGCGCCGATGCTGCGAAGTTTGCGCGCGTCAACCCCGGCGCCAAGCCCAACGAGAGCGCTTGCTAGCAGAGATTTCTCGATCCACTTTGCATCGCTGAGCACGGCTTTTGGAATATCAAATAATGAGTTCAGCGAGATCGCTATCAAAAAGCCGACGACGAACAATGGAATCAACGGTGGAAGTTTGGCAGCATTTGCTGTTACGTTTTCGTCAATCATTTGAGACCTAGCAAATTTGCGCCGACGGGCAAAACTAACGCCAGCAACCAATGGTGCAAGCAACATCACGCGAGTCAGTTTTACGACAATGGCTGCGTGCTGGGCTTCTTGATTACCTGTTGAAGCAGTGGCAACAGTCTGTGCAACATCGTGCACGCTTGCCCCGACCCAAGAACCAAATTGTGCGCCAGAAAAGCCGATTATTTCAGCCAACGCTGGCAATAAAAAAATCGCGAAGGTGCCGCAAATCGTGACGAGTGCAATTGCATAAGCCATGTCATCATCGTCGGCATCACTAACTGGCCGCATTGCGGCGATTGCCGAGGCGCCGCAGATTGAAAAACCAGTGGCGACGAGAAGACTTAATCCATGTGAAAGCCCAAGCCTTTTGCCGAGCCACTGGGTGCCAATAAACGTAATCGCCACGACGAAAGCAACTAGGAGTAAGCCTGGCGCACCTAGTTCGCGAACTTGAGAGAATGAGAGTTGTAGACCAAGAAGCACAATGCCGAGGCGCAATAAACTTCGTGCCGCAAAACGCAAGCCACTACTACAGCTGTCGGGAATCAGGCCGAAATTTGAAATCAATCCACCAAGTACAACTGCGACTACAAGCGGAGAAAGCACGATTGGTGTTGCGGTCTTAACGCCTGCTTCAACCGCGAAGGCGACGATAGCAACTACTGCAACAAGCCCGAGCCCAGGTATGTCTTGTTTACGAATCATGGCTCTCAGAGGTTAGTTGCAAAAATAAAAGAGCCCCAGCCGAAGCTGGGGCTCTCTATCTTATTAACGAATTCGAAATTAGGCTTCTTTGTAACCCTCTGCCTTTGAGCGTGCGATTGCGATGCCCAAGATCAAGAGACCATAGCCAGGCTTCGCCAAAACGTCGGCGATTGTGTAACCAACCTGGATCAGTGTCGATGAATCTGCTGGCTCAAGACCAATTGCTTTGGCCAAGAAACTCTCGCTGTCACCCAAAAGGTAAGCAATTGGGTAAACCGACCAAGT
>CAMAWU010000102.1 GCA_945862025.1 Ferrithrix thermotolerans DSM 19514
GAAAGTTATGCGGCATCTTGGAAGCAGACACTTTTTAAATTGCGATTTCCGGCAGCGGTGCCGTTCATGGTTCCCGCTCTAAAACTTGGTGCATCGGGGGCAGTAGTCGGTGTTGTTGTTGCAGAAATCAGTACAGGCTTAAAGGGTGGTATTGGACGATTAATTATTGAATATGCACGCGAAGCAACTGGTGACCCGGCGAAAGTCTTTACTGCGGTTTTCGGTGCTGCGGCGCTCGGATTAACAATGTCTGGACTAGTTGCATTTTCTGATTTGTTTTTAATGCGTAATCGACCAAAGGAGACGAGTACATGAGTGCTGCCGCAAACATCAGTGCCGTTGAGGTTGTTGCAACTAGCAAAATATTCAATCAGGGAAGTGACAAACAAGTTGACGCATTGCTTGATGTGAATTTAACGATTCAATCAGGTGAGTTTGTTTCATTGATTGGCCCATCTGGTTGTGGAAAATCGACATTGTTGCGGCTGGTCGCCAATTTGCTTGAGCCAACACAAGGTTCTATTCGCGTGAACAACAAAACTGCGGCTCAAGCACGACTTGATCAAGATTATGGAATGGCGTTTCAACAGGCTGGATTATTTGATTGGCGCACCGTTTGCAAAAATATTGAATTACCACTTGAACTAAAAGGCTGGGATAAAAATAAGCGTGAAGCGCGGGCAATAGAAATGTTAGGACTCGTGAAACTAGAAGAGTTCGGCAACATGTACCCGTGGCAACTCTCTGGTGGCATGCAACAACGCGTTGCGATTGCACGCGCGTTGGCTGCACATCCGCCACTTTTATTAATGGATGAACCATTTGGCGCACTAGATGAAATGACTCGGGAATACATGCAAGGAGAGTTATTGCGAATTTGTGCCGAGACTTCAACGACAGTTGTATTTGTGACTCACTCAATTCCTGAGGCTGTGTATCTTTCGAATCGAGTGGTTGTTATGTCGCCAAGACCCGGTCGAATTTTAGAAGTAATAGATGTAAATTTGGGATCAAAGCGCAACGAACAAACGCGTGCAGCGGATGGGTTCTTTCGTAGCATTACTGCCGTGCGTGAAGCATTGCGCGGAACGCACGCTGAGCATGTTGCCGCAAATGCAATTCGTGGCGCAGAAGATCGCTGACTAGAAAACTCAAGATGACAATTCTTTCTCGTGCAAAAAACATCACAGCGCCATTAATTTTTGGTGTTGTCTTTTTGGCTCTTTGGGAAGGCGTAGTCGTAGGTTTTGACCTGAAGCCATATTTTCTGGCTGCGCCGTCAAAGATAGTTGAGCAATTTTTCAAGAACACCACCAGAATTTGGGAAGCGACTGTCGTTTCTGGCACCAATGCTCTCGTCGGATTAATCGTCGGAACAGTTCTTGGTGTCGCAATGAGTTTTGTCCTGAGTCGATTTCGCTTCTTAAGTCAACTTGTGACACCACTTGCAATTTCATTAAATGCAATCCCGATTTTTGTACTCGTCGCCGTTCTGAATAATATGTATTCAATCACGAGCGAAATTCCACGGCGGTTCATGGTCACGCTTGTTGTCTACTTCATTGTTCTAGTAAATGTTGCGAGGGGATTAACGCAAGTGCGCTCAATCCATGTTGAATTAATGCGCAGTTATGCCGCAAGTGATTTGGCGATCTTGCGTAAGGTTCGTGTGCCAAATGCAATCCCATACTTGTTTACTGCCCTAAAAGTCGCTGCCCCGGCTTCGGTGATTACAGCCTTTGTCAGCGAATACTTTGGTGGCTCTCAGAATGGTCTAGGTAGTCGGATTACAAGCAATATCGCAAATTCTAAGAATGCGGCAGCATGGGCCTACGTTTTGGGCGCGTGCTTACTTGGGCTAGCGTTCTACACAGTCTCCATAATTTTGGAGAGTCTGACTCGTAAGGGTCAAACAAAATAACAATAAATGCGGGCTAAAACCCGGGGGAGAAATAAATGAAGAAACAATCATTAAAGATGGCGCTTGTGGGCGTCGCTGTGATGTCGTTAATTGCTGGCGCCTGTGGCGGTAGTGATACTGCGGTAACAGAAGAAACAACGGCGACAGCCGAAACAACAGCACCTGCTGCCGAGTGTGTTACTCCAACACCTGTGAAGCTTCAGCTTCAGTGGTTCACTCAAGCACAATTCGCTGGTTATTACGCAGCACAAGACCAGGGTTTTTACACCGAGCAATGTCTTGATGTAACAATTTTGGAAGGTGCAGTAGATATTTCACCACAAACAGTTCTCGCTAACGGAGAAGCTGACTTCGCAATTTCTTGGGTTTCCAAGGCTCTTGCAAGCCGTGAAGGTGGAGCAAATATTGTCAACATCGCTCAAGTTTTCCAACGCTCTGGTACCTTGCAGGTTTCTTTCAAGGACAAGAACATCACGAAATCAGCAGACTTCAAGGGCAAGAACATCGGCAACTGGGGATATGGCAACGAATTTGAAATTTTCGCTGCACTAACTGCGGCCGGCCTTGATCCAGCAAAAGATGTCAAACTTGTTCAGCAACAATTCGACATGGCGGGATTACTCGCTGGCGATATTGATGCAGCAGAAGCAATGACATACAACGAGTATGCACAAGTTCTCGAAGCAGTGAACCCAAAGACCAAGGCGCTCTACACAGCCGAAGACTTCAACGTCGTTTCATACGAGGCTGAAGGCGTTGGAATGTTGCAAGATGCAATTTGGGCAGACGGTAAGCGTCTCTCAGATGCTGCATATGTTGACACAGCGACAAAGTTTGTTGCTGCTTCACTTCAAGGTTGGGCATTCTGCCGCGACAACACATCGGCATGCCGTGACATTGTTGTGTCAAAGGGATCCAAGCTTGGTGCAAGTCACCAGTTGTGGCAGATGAACGAAGTTAACAAGTTGATCTGGCCAGCCGCGGGCGGCGCCGGAATGATCGACGCAGCAGCATGGGAGCGCACAGCGGGTCTTTCGCAAACAGCGAAGAATCTCGAAGGTGGAACCGTGTTGACGAAGGCTCCAGATGCCGGTGCATACACCAATGACATCGTTACTGCAGCGCTCGCGTTGCTTAACGCCAAAGGTGTTGACACAATAGGTTCGGCATACATGCCAGAGACTGTTGTCCTCACCGAAGGTGGAAACTGAGTTAGTTAACTAGTTAATTAATTTAAAATTGGCGGGTCGCTTAGGCGGCCCGCCTTTTTTATTTACCGCGATTCGGTTTCTGGCACGAAATTTATATATACGGACAGTGACGACAGTTGTTTAGACAGCAGTAGCCACGTGCTTTGAGTGTGGCCGCAGTGATCACAAATAGCGAACTAATTGGATCTATATATCCGTCGATGCTGCGCGCCATTGCATCTGAATGTGCTGCGATGATTATTTCATAGCCAGGACTATCTGGAGACAGACGCGACTCATTGGGCTCGGTTAGCGAACGATTTGCGAGTTTAGTGATTCTATTTTCGTTAGCCATAATTTGATTAGTTCACTTCAATGTCGTGAAAAATTTTCGCAAGTTGTTCAACACCGTTGGCAATTGATGGCGCTGGTCGCGCAAAAAATCGGTCTGCGTTGACGCACGCAGTTTGCCATCTTGGATCAAACTCGTGTGCCAGCGCGGACGCTTCTTTCGCCGCACGAACTTCATCAAATCCACATGGAGCAAAGACGACAATATCTGGCCTCGCTTCGCGCACTGCTTGCCATGTCGTGGTTGTCGACGGCACCCCTGGTTTACCAAGTACTTCAAACCCGCCAGCCGCCTCAACCATTTCAGGAATCCAGTGACCACTTGCAAAAGGTGGATCAAGCCACTCGGCGATAAAAACTCGTGGGCGCTGTTTGCTTGCAACGGCTTTGCGTACATTTTCGACTCGTGTCAGCATCTGCTTGGCCACCTGTTCGCCGCGCGATGCAACGCCAAGAGCATTTGCAAGAGTGATCACAGACTGCGCAACTTCTTTGATCGTGTGGGGATCAAGTGAAATCACTCGAGCGCCAACATCGCAGACATCATCACTTGATACCGCACAGACCCGACACAGATCTTGGGTAATGATCACATCTGGCGCCAACTGTCGCAACAAGTCTTCGTCAATTGCATAAAGTTGCTCACCATTATTAACTGCCGCACGCACTTGTGCGTCTATCGCTGGCCCTGACAGAGCAAGTGAATCAACGCGGCTAAGCGAAACTATTGGCAGATTCATTGAAGACGTTGGCCAGTTGCATTCGCAAGAGCGACCAACCAGTTGATCAATCAATCCGAGATCGCCAATTATTTCTGTTGCACTAGGAAGTAGTGAGACGATACGCATGACGATTTAGCTGATTAAAATTTTGTGTTTGTTAGTTTTTGCAGTGCTTGTCGGCGAGATCAAGAACCTCGTCAATAATCGCAAGACCAGCTTTTACATCTTCAACTGGCGTATTGCACGGTGGC
>CAMAWU010000103.1 GCA_945862025.1 Ferrithrix thermotolerans DSM 19514
ATCGGCGACGCTCTCGAAGAAGTTCAGCAGGCTCCACGCGATGGTGTGTCGGCGGTTGGCGCTTCGCGTTTACAAGAATTCATCTCGGCGGTGCTGCCACAAGCCTTGCCCAACTTGGTTAGCCAGATGCTTTACATGCTCGATGTGAACCTGCGTTCGTCGACCGTGTTGGGCATTGTCGGCGGCGGCGGTATAGGTTTCTTATTAATCAGCGCAATCCGTGGGTTCGAAACCGAGACGGTTGGTGCGATCGTCCTTTTGATATTTGTGATTGTTTACGCTATTGAGTTGCTTGGTTCGTTTGTGAGGCGGATTGTTGAATAGCGAAAATTATCGCTGCTGAACAGCCAGCAAGTAAAACGATCAGCATTGGCGCGACGGGTGAGTCGAACACATCGCGTAGCCATCCACCAAAAATTGGACCGAGCGAGCCGCCTAGTGTGGCGATAAGGCCGATGCCACCCATCACGGTGCCGAAAACCTCGGGTTGCACAATGTCGCGCGCAACAACGCCGTCGAGTGCCGAGAGCGCGCCGATCGTGACGCCGGCCAACACTATATATATGAGTGCCAAAACGAGGTTGCCGCTGCCGAGCAGAAACAACGCCGAAATGCCAAGCAACGCACGCGCGATCACGATCAACCTCGATGCCGTAAAGCGATTGATTGCTGCAAGTAGCGGAATTCGACCTGCGAGTTGCATTAGTCCACGCAGACTTGCAAGCAACGCCGCCGTGCCAGCCGAGACGCCGGCCCACGTCATGGTTGGCACTTGAAACACGAGAAGCGTGCTGACGGCAACCGACGAGAGAAATGCGGCGGCGGCAAACAGCCGAAGTCGCACGTCACTCAGCGCGCCACGCAATGAAGCAATCAGCGATGGTCGCATTTCATTGGTTGCATTGTCTATGTCAATATCAGTGTCAACTCGACAAACCGCAGCGGCAAGCAGAAACGAAATCACGGTGAGAACAGCGGGTATGCGAACCGCAGTTTGCCATCCGAAATTGGCGCGCAAAATCTCGGTAAACGGAATCATGATCGGCGAACTAAAAGCACCCCAGATCGTTAGCCGAGTGATCGCTCGCACCGCATCAGTTTTGGCGATGCGTACAGCAAGAGGTTGTGTAAACGAATAGAAACCGGCGGCGCCGATTAATCCACCACCAAGAGCATATGTTGCAAGAAACGTCGTGCCAGTGGCGAACGAACTCGCGCCATAGATAATGGCGCCGAGTGGGCCGATTACACCGAGCACAGCGCGCGGGCCAAAAACATCGAGTCGCCGACCAGTGGCGACTGCGCCGATGCCAGAAATTAAATTGGCGACGCCAAACGTGATGCCGAGTGTGCTCGCCGAAACACCGTGAAAAGTCGAGAGGTTCGTGAACAGCACACCAAAGCCATAGAACCAAGTGCCGTATGCAACGACAGTTAAGAATCCGAGAGCGTTAAGAGGCAACAGCGAAAGACTAGTTAGTTGTTGGGGCAATCTAGATGACGGGTGAGTTAACTACAAACGAAATATAGGCTTCAACCGCATGGTGGTTTGCGTAGCTTGGTAGCGCGCATCAAATCCTCGCGCCAGCCCACCGTCAACAACCTCAAATCCGATACCTATATATATGTATAGATACCCATAGATAGCCAGGTCTAGTTCTCGCCAATTAATGGGATTAACCACCGCGCCTCAACCCCCACTCGCGCCCAGTTCTTCGCCGCGAGCTAGATGAATCGAATTTGCAAGTTCAGATCGATACGAAGTTCAGAGCCTTCACGATAAATATGTCCGAAGTTGTGTCGACCCCTCGAGGCAGTTTCCATCTTGGTTGACCGAAGTAGGTAATCTCGGAACTCTTCGCGGTTGTATGCATGGAAGCACACTATTTCGCCGTCATCTTTAACAATTATGTACCCACCAGTGGCGTCATAGTTGCCCGACCAAGGCTTTGAAGGCGTCATACCAAGTGCTACGTCTGTCAGTAGTGTCTTGACTTTGTGAGTGTAAGTTTCGGCCGCTGACTTGCCATAGTCGAGCACGTCGTCAGCAATGACTTTGTCAACCAGTTCTGAAAGCGATGTACCGCGACCCGAATAATAAGCCAACATAATTTCGGCAACAATTTTTGGCATGAGTGAGTCGATCATCTTTAGATTTGCTTCAAACTGTTCATTGTAAATTTCGGCAAGTTTGATAACAAAACCTCGGTGCGTCAGATCACGAAGCAAGTCTTTTGGTCCGAGTGAATTTAGAGTCTCAATCTCGGTATCTGATAATTTGCCGGCAATACCAAATTTGAAATTTGTTGCACCAGAAGCATTCAAAAGAGTCGAGGCAGATCCGAGTTGTGACTTAATACTGAAGGCAAAATTCTTATCTTGGTTTACTTTCGAGTCATGTGCGACAAGCGAAATATCGCCCTTGTCAGAGTGAGGTTCTTTAAGAGAAGTGATTTCGCATTGATTTAATATTGTGCCAACAGCTGGTACTTCAAATGTTGCTTTAGCTTGACTAATTGCTGACAATAGATCTGCCGCGGCAGACGCAAGTTCGTCGCGGCCAATAGTTCTTAGAACAGCATTTTCATCGCCTTTGGAAATGCTTACATTTGTGTCGTCTAGAACATACTCAAATGTGAAACTTTTTTGCTGCCGAATTATTTTAACGATTGGGTAATACGACGTCGGGTTGAGAGACAAGTCGGCATTGGCTGCATGTAGTTTGCCGTCAGCGAGCAATTTAAAAAAAGTGTAGATCTCACTCCACTCGCCACGGTTGCCTGAAAGCACTTGTCTAGCCTTCAAGAGCGCGGATCAAATTGCGACCCGTCGCATGTATTGCTGGGATCGCAACTGAGTTTCCGAACTGTTTGTATGAGTTTGCATCAGCGACAACGATTTTAAATTTGTCCGGGAAGCCCTGCAACCGAGCCCACTCTCTGGGTGTCATCTTGCGAATACCTTTTTTATTTACAGTCCCTTTGATGTGAGTAACCGGTGTGAAATTAGTAAGTCGTTTATCAATAACAAGATTTCTTTCGCGACCCATGCCGCCCACAACAATCGCATTGGCAACACCATCGTTTGGAATGATTTCATAGCCAAAGCCGTGACCTTTTGCTTCGTGTCGAGCGCGATGGTTCACCAACGTGCGCAGATACTGATTTGAAAGGTAGTACTTCACCGACACTTCTTTGTCTTCAAGAATGTCGGCAATAGTTGTGTGAACGCCAAGCGGTGCTGGGTAAGAAAATCGACCTGCCGCTGCTTTATTGCGGAAACCAACAATGAAGATTCGCTCACGATTCTGTGGCACACCAAAGTCGCGAGCATTCATTATCTGCGGATCTGGCACGTAGTAGCCAAGGTCTTCGCGAAGGGTGCGAAGAATGACATCGAGCGTGCGCCCTTTGTCGTGGCCGTAAAGACCTTTGACATTCTCGAGAAAGAATGCATCAGGGTGTTTCTCTTGCAAAATGCGGGCAACGTCAAAAAATAAAGTACCGCGCGTATCTTTGAAACCACCTTTGAAGCCAGCTATTGAAAATGCTTGACACGGAAAGCCAGCAATGAGAACTTCATGTTTTGGCACCTCCGTCTCGTTGACTTTAGTAATGTCGCCGAAAGGCATCTCGCCAAAATTCTCGTAGTAGCTCTGTTGTGAGTGCTTATCCCACTCTGAGCTGAAGACACACCTGCCACCCAGTTTTTGAAAAGCAATCCTCATACCACCGATACCTGCGAACAAATCAATAAACGTAAATTTAGGATTTTGAACGGGCGCGAATGGTACGTCCCAGATGAACTTTTCTAGATCAATTTGTTCAAATACTTCACTTAACTGGCCGAAAATCTTTTTCTTGAATTGTCTTTGGCCTGGCAAACTCTCTGCTTGAAGAAAGTGGGTGACATTAGCAATGGTCTCGTTTGAAAGGTTGAGCGCAGCCATCTGTTCTCTGAGGTCACTAAACCTGCTTATTTTTGGTAATAGATCATTGGAAATCGTCCGCACAGTTAGTTCTTTCACCAGATAAACATAGACATTGGGTGTAGCAAGGTTAGACCATTTCTTGCTGCACGGCTTATTAATCTGGCTTTGCTTCCTAAAAACTAGAACAGAATGAAAAAGTCAATTGCTAATTCGTGACTGACAGGATCGCGATGACCAAAGAGCGGGCAGATCTGCTTACTGGCTTCGTCGATCCAGAGGCCAAATCATCAGAGGCCAGTCTTGGATAGGCGATTCGGTTTGGTGTGCGCGGGGCGGCGGTGCGCGGAGGGGTTAATCCTCTGAGAGTTTGTATTCGCTGCCGCATTGTGGGCAATCGGCAGTTTGTTCGCCGTAGAAGAAAATAGGCACGCCGCATCCGTCGCAGATTTCTCCGTCGACTATTTCGTCACGATCCATAACGAGACATTAGCCAGCAA
>CAMAWU010000104.1 GCA_945862025.1 Ferrithrix thermotolerans DSM 19514
GCCAAACCAAGTTCATCTTTCGGGTTGTAATAACTGTCAACCAAATATGTGATCGCCATATTTGTGAGCGAAGCGAAACCGTGCGCAACACCAGGCGGAATGAAAATGCCGCGGTGGTCGTGTGTGCCGTCAGCGCGTGCACCAATATCAAGTACTTGAGTTGCGCCATCAGTTGGTGAGCCGACTCGCAGGTCATGTAACACCACGCGACAACTACCGATTGGCACATACCAATAATCGGCTTGGTGCAAGTGATAGTGCAAACCAACTACACAACCCGCCTGACGATCGCCACGGTTGCCTTGCAACATTTCGCGACCAAGTGGAAACCACTCGCGACGATATGTCTCAATAAAAGTGCCGCGTGAGTCACCAAATGCTTGAGGCTCAACTATTTGCACACCCTTGATAAGTGTTGATTCTGTGATAGTTGCCATTATTCAAGCTCTACTTTCGAGTCATCGCCGAGCATCAGTCGCAATGCACGAGGTTGTTGAGTGCTTCGAATTACTTCAACATCTTTACCAATGAGCGAATCTGTGAGCCGCGAAACGCCTACTATCGAACTCCCATCAAGCACTACCGAGTGATCCATCTCTGATTTGATTACGCGACAATTTTTGCCAAGCGATGTGTATGGCCCGATGTAAGAGTCTTCGATTACCGCGCCGGCACCGATTACTACTGGGCCACGAATTCGCGAGTTTGTAACTTTGGCGCCTGCTTCGATAGTTACGCGACCTTGAATCTCTGACACTGCGTCGACTGTGCCTTCTAATTTAGTTTTCATCGCATCAAGCACCAAGCGATTGCATTCAAGCAGCGGATCTTTCTTGCCAGTGTCTATCCACCAACCTTGCAGAACTTTATGTCGCACCGAAAACTTGTTGTCAACTAGCCACTGAATCGCGTCGGTGATTTCTAATTCACCACGCGGCGAAGGCTTAATTGAGCGCACTGCTTTATTAATAGTCTTGTCAAACAAGTAAACACCGACGAGCGCGAGATCCGACGGCGGGTCTTTTGGCTTCTCAACAAGTCGCACGACATGACCGTTTTTGTCAACCTCAGCAACACCGAATTGGCGAGGATCTTCAACATGGCACAGCAAAATCTGCGCCGAAGGTTTATCTTTATCGCTGCTTGCTCTGGCAGTTTCAAACTCAGTGACGAATTCTTCTAGACCTTGCTCAAGCATGTTGTCACCGAGGTACATAATGAAGTCATCGTCACCCAAAAACTTGTCGGCGATCAATACACAGTGTGCCAAACCAAGTGGCTCGTCTTGCGGAATATATGTGACTTTCACACCGAACTGGCTGCCGTCGCCGACTGCAGTTTTGATTTCCTCGCGAGTTGAACCAACAATGATGCCAATCTCGCGAATGCCGGCACGTGCCATCGCTTCAATCCCATAAAACAAAATTGGCTTGTTGGCGATTGGCACAAGTTGTTTGGCGCTTGTATGCGTTATCGGTCGCAAACGTGTGCCAGCGCCACCAGAAAGAATTAGCCCCTTCATACGCCCCTAAGCCTATTAGGGCAGAGTGAACTAAAGTAAACGCTTATGACCAGTGCCTCAACCTCGCAGAATGCATTTCTTCACCCTTTTGCGAAACCAACAAAAGAAAATTTCATCAAACTTGTGCGGGGTCAAGGTGCACTCGTTTGGGATGACAAGGGTAATGAGTTGATTGACGGTATGGCGAGTCTTTGGTATTGCGCCGTCGGCCATGGACGAAAAGAAATCGGTGATGCAGTCGCAAAACAAATCTCGACACTTGAGGCATACTCAACTTTTGATCCGTTCACGAATGAGCCCGTAGAAATTTTGGCGGAAAAATTGATTTCAATCTGCCCGATGCCTGAAGCCCGAGTTTTCTTTTGCGGCAGTGGATCAGAAGCAGTCGACTCAGCAATGAAACTTGCTCGGCTCGCCCATGTTCAAGCCGGACACCCCGAGCGCACAGTAATTATTTCACGGATGCGTGGTTATCACGGCACAAACTACGGTGGCACTAGCGCGCAGGGTTTGCCGCTCAACAAAATCGGTTACGGGCCGCTCGTACCTGATGTTGAGCAAGTTGCGAGTGATGATCTTGAGGCGATGTCAGTTTTAATGTCGCAACGCGGCAACACAATTGCTGCAGTACTTGCTGAACCTTTGCAGGGCGCCGGTGGCGTCTACCCACCTACGCCTGGATACCTCGAAGGTTTGCGAAAACTTTGCGATCAACACGGTGCATTTTTGATTTTTGACGAAGTAATCACTGGCTTCGCGAGACTTGGCACTTGGTTTGGTGCAAATTTTTATAATGTCAACCCTGACTTACTGTGCTTCGCCAAAGCGGTTACTTCTGGATATCAGCCACTCGGCGGTATTTTTGTTGGCAAGGCTGTGCGCAAATCTTTAGAGGCTGACGCAGATTTTATTTTAAGAACTGGCTACACATATTCGGGTCATGCTTCGGCCTGTGCCGCTGCCCTTGTCAATCTTGAGATCATCGAGCGCGAGAATCTTGCCGACCGAGCGACTCATATCGGCAAACGAATTGGTGATGCGCTGAACGCACTAGTGCGAGATGGCGTTATCGAAAGTGCGCGTGGCGACGGAGCGGTCTGGGCTGCAGGTTTGCATTCAACACAAAACAACATCAAAATTCGCGACAGGATGCTTGAACTGGGTGCGATCACTCGCGCTATTAATGCAGACACAAATACTTTTTGCCCGCCTCTAGTTATTACGGACACTCAACTCGACAAACTGCTCGACGCATTTGCCACTGCCGCCTCAGGCAAATAAATTACTGATTTATTTTTCGGGGTGGGTTAAGAGTTTCATCAGGCTGCTGGTATCCCAGCGTGCGCCGCCCATCGCTACGACTTTGGCGTAAAGTGCGTCGACAAGTTTGGTCATTGTTAAATCTGCACCATTATTTTTTGCCTCATCAAAACAAATGCCAAGATCTTTGCGCATCCACTCGGCCGCAAAACCAAATTCAAACTCATCTCGAACCATTGTCTTTGAACGGTTCTCCATTTGCCACGACTGTGCCGCACCTTTAGAAATGACTTCAACAACTTGATCGGCATTGAGCCCTGCGCGCACTGCAAAGTTAAGCGCCTCTGCTAAACCCGAGACAACGCCGGCAATACAGATTTGATTTACCATCTTGGTCAATTGCCCCGACCCTGCATCGCCCATTCGCTGACAGGCTTTGGCGTAAGCATCAAACACAGGTCGCACGCGATCAAAAACTTTTTGATCATCGCAGCCACACATCACAGTTAGTGCTCCGTTTTCTGCGCCCGCTTGACCACCAGAAACCGGTGCATCAATAAAACCAATTTGTTTAGTCGCACAAAGTGCTGAAAGTTCGCGCGCCAAAGTTGCCGATGCCGTTGTGTGGTCAACCAAAACCGTTCCGGTCTTGAGACCAGCAAGTACACCGTCTGCACCGAGCACAACACTGCGAACATCGTCATCGTTGCCGACACAAACCATAACTATGTCACTGACTTCTGCAACTTCACGAGGCGTTGCAGCAAGCGAGCCACCATTCGCAGCGACCCACTGCTTTGCTTTTTCGGCATTGCGATTATAAACAGTGAGTTCGTGGCCTTTAGATGCAAGGTGTCGCGCCATCGGTGAACCCATAACACCTAGACCGCAGAATCCAATTTTCATATTTACTTCTTTTTTGCGACAGCCTTGGCGACTTTCGCTACTTTTACAGCTGGCGATTTAGCGGCTGCCTTGGCGGCTGGCTTGGCAGATGCGGTTACTTTCGGCTTTGCATCAACGGCGGGTTTCGCGACCTTTTTAGCTACAGCTTTAGCAACCGGCTTGGCAGGTTTGAGTACGCCTTTTTCAAGTGCTTTGTCAAGATACAACTCTGCTTCTTCGGTTGTTACTCGAAGTGCTGGTTGAATCTCTGAAATTAGGTTGACACGTGCACGGTCGTACATAGTTTTTTCTGCTGCCGACAAAGCCGAGTCACGGTCGCGTGCGGCAAGATTACGCACAACTTCTGCAACTTGATAAACGTCGCCACTCTTAAGTTTTTCTTGGTGGTTCTTGAAACGACGTGACCAGTTTGCAGGTACGCGAGGGTCTGCTTTGGCGAGTACCGAAACCAAGTCTTGAAGTTCACTCGACGAAACTGGCGGACGAACGCCGACAGTTGAAATTTGATCAACAGGAATCGACAATGTCATCTCGTTAATTACTGTTTTAAGTATTAAATAATCTTGGGTTTTGCCGAACGCCTTCATCCGCTTCATATTTATAACTACGCACGCACCGTGTTGCGGATAGATGACTGTGTCACCCTTTTTCGGCTTAAATTTCACTAAACAACCCTTCTAAAGTCAGACCCCACATAATAGACCAAGAG
>CAMAWU010000105.1 GCA_945862025.1 Ferrithrix thermotolerans DSM 19514
TACCGGAACCGTTAATGATCTAAACGGCAAACCAATTGCAGGCGCATCATTAGATGTCTGGCAAGTCCAATCAAACGGACTTTATGATGTGCAGCAAGGTGCTAGTCAGCGCAATCTTCGTGGAGTTTTCAAAACTAATGCCGATGGAAGTTTCACTATCAATACTGTGCGACCAATTGATTACACAATCCCCGATGATGGTCCTGTTGGCAAAATGCTGAGAGCCTCCGGTCGACATCAATGGCGACCAGCACATATCCATATGGTTGTTTCTGCTGACGGATTCATCCCCGTGATAACTCATTTGTTTGATCAAGCATCAAAATATCTAGACAGCGACGCCGTGTTTGGCGTGAGAGATTCGCTCATCGTCGATATGTCAAATGGTCACTGCAACTATGACTTCGTTCTAGACTCAATTCGTGAGCGAAGTGCACCCGCTTGACTTAATAGTGTGACACGCAAAAATTGGGGGAGTTTCTCACGTGCGATTTGACAAGCAGTTAGAAAGTTTCAAACAAGACGGCACGTTGTCGGCTGATCAGGTCGAGTCGTTGCGCAACGCGACACGATTTCCGATCAACTCAACAGAAGTCGTTGCAATCCTTGGCGGATTTTTCGTAATCCTCGGCGCATTATGGTTTATAGCGCCGCTATTGAGCAATATCGACCAACTTTTGTTAGCAATCACTTTGTACTTAGTTAGTGGGCTTTTGGCCTTTGCGACTCGGTCGCTTCTCGGAAAAGTTCAATTTAAGAATGCGGCTGAAGTAGTTGAAGTACTTGCCAACACAAGTTTTGCAATAGCCACAGGCGTCGTTGTGTCGCAATCTTCTGTGACTCCAGAATTGTCGATATTTGTCGCATCAATTTCTGCACTGGTGTACGGGTTTCTGACATCTAGCAAACGCAAATTTTCAAGCTCATTTCTATTATCAGCAGGTGCGATGATCATGACGATCTCGGGGCTTGCTGTTCTCGATATAGTCGAAAACACTGCGGGATTCTGTTTGGTGGCCGTCGGATCAGTTTTGCTTTGGTTCGCACAGAAGAAGGCTGTCAGCGACAAATTCACTTTAAGGTTTTTTGCCACTTGCATCGTGGTTGTCGGTTTGATTTCTCCGCTACCTGATTTTGGATTGAGCATTATTGGGGTATTAATCTCAATGATCTTTGCGATCGCGCTTTTTAGTTATGGCATCAAAACACTCTTCACTGAAGTCGTAGTTATTTCTGGAATCGGATTAGTTGTGGCTCAAATTAAATTAGTCACCACAATTACAGATAATTCAGGTGTGCAAGGTTTGGCTACTTTGCTAACCGGTGGCGTAATTGTTTTATTTTCACTTCGTAAATTGCGCGCCGAACGAATGCCTAGTTAGTTTTTGTTTATAGCCATTTATATTTACGAAACAAGCGAAATAGAACCGTACAGACGACGACTAAGGCGCCGATGACTACGAAGTATCCATATCGCCACTCAAGTTCAGGAAGATATTCGAAATTCATACCATATACGCCAGCGATCATCGTCGGCACTGCACCAATGCCGATCCATGCTGAAATTTTACGCATGTCTGCATTTTGTTGAGTCTGAACAAGCGCAGAGTTGGCGTGTAGCGCCGCGTCCATTATTTCGTTCATCGAACCTACCTCATCAATTACTTTTAGTAAGTGGTCGCGAATGTCAGAAAACAAGTCAGTCCACTCGGCGCCAACTCCATTCACTTTGCCAGAAATAATCTGCTCAAGCGGTTGCAACAGTGGCATGACCGCTCGGCGAAATTCAATTAGTTCGCGTTTTACAAAATATAAATCGCTTGCTGGGGCAGGCTGATCATCATCAAAAACGGAATCTTCAATTTGATCCACATCTTCGCCCAAACTTGAGCACACGTGCAAATATTGGTCAACAAGTCTGTCAACGATTTCGTGAAGAACAGCGATGGTTCCAAGTGCCAGACGGTTTGGATGATTTTCTAGGTCTGCCCTTATTGTCCCAAGTGGTATCACGTCACCATGACGAACTGTCAGTAAAAAACTCTTTGCAAAAAATATTGTGATGTCGCCAACAACTATTTTTTCTGTCTTTGTATCATAGGCAATAGTTTTGAGCAACAAAAGCGAATGCTCACGGTAGTGATCAAGTTTTGGCCGTTGGGTATTTGATAACGCATCTTCAACTGCTAATGGGTTGAGATGAAATCTGTTTTGAAATATCTTGAGTTCCGACTCTGATGCATTGACAAGTCCAACCCAAGTAAATTGAGATTCACCATTTTGTACTTCGCCGTGAACGCGCTTTCCATCCAGATATTTTGCTTCGTCGACTAGCACACTCTCAGATTAGTGCAGCTCTGAAGTTATTCGGCCTCAGCGGCGAGTGCGAGCCACGTTTCTTCGGCAGAATTAACTTTGGCTTGCGCCTTGGCCAAATCTTCGCCAATTTTTGCCAACTTCACATGGTCATTGCCTGCAGACCTCATTTGTAGGGTGACTTTTTCGAGTTCTGCTGTGGCTTTAGTGAGTGCCGTTTCTGCTTGAGTAACTAATCGGCGCAGTGTGCTCGGGCTCTTTGAAGATTTTGGTTTTTGTGAAAGTTCGGCTGCAGCAACGGTTGGTGTGCTGATTAATTTGCCGCGCTGAGCCCCAGTCATTTGTTCGGTTGGCGCCGAATTTCGTTGCTTCAACCAACCAGCCACGCCTCCGCGCACAACTGCCGCACCACCGACACCATCAAGCGCCAGAACGTCTATCACAGTTCGATCCAGAAATATTCGGTCGTGGCTGACTACAACAACAATGCCAGGCCACTCGTCTAAATAATCTTCAAGCGCTCGCAACGTGTCAAGATCTAAATCGTTTGTCGGTTCGTCGAGCAATAAGACATTTGGTTGTTCAATTAATGTCAACAAAAGTTGCAAGCGGCGACGCTCGCCACCCGACAAAGTTGATATCGGCGCATACTGCGTGTCACCGTCAAACCAAAACTGTCGCATCAACTGATTGTCTTCGATTGACGGCTGACCTTTGTCGCCGGCGACTGCTTCACGCACGCGCTGGTTGACATTTAGTTCGCGCCCAAGTTGGTCGTAGTATCCAATCTTTACGGTGCTACCAATATCGATATGCCCGTGTGTAGGTTTGAGCCGACTTGAAATTAAATCGAGCAACGTGCTTTTCCCTGCACCGTTTGGTCCGACAATGCCAAGTCGATCGCCTGGTTCAAGTTCATGATCAAATGGATTCAAAACCAATGCGCTTGCATCGGCTCCTGAGTCGGTTTTCGCTGCAGTGCCAGGTTTTGCGCCCGGCCACGAGAAGCCAACGCCGTGTAGTTCTACTCCTTTTGAGCCGAGTCGTTGATTGCCAAGGGATAAACCGATTTCGCCTGCCCTTGCAGCAGCCTCCGGACGGCGATTAACGAGTTCTGTTGCTGCAGCAATTCGCGCTTTTGGTTTTGTTGTTCGCGCAGGTGCACCACGACGCAACCACGCGAGTTCGGTGCGGGCCAAGTTTTTTCGTTTCTGTTCGGCAGTCGCCGCTTGTTCTTCGCGTTCAATTCGCGCAGTCAGATATGCGGCATAACCCGAGCCAGCGTTGCGATTCGCAGGCATATGCAAATAAGCATGACCGCGATCAATTTCAAGAACTTTCGTCGTTACACGATCAAGCACGTGACGATCGTGTGTCACCAAAATTAATCCACCACGATAATTTGCCAACCACTCTTCGAGATATGCAATTGCATCGAGATCTAAATGGTTAGTTGGCTCGTCGAGAATTAATGCATCCCACTCGCTCACAAGCAGCGCCGCGAGAGCAACTCGTTTTTGTTGTCCACCGGAGAGTTCATTTGTTTGTGCGTCAATTAAGCCAGTCATGCCGAGCCGATCGAGCATCGCTTCACCGCGCCAATCTTCACCCACCGCATTGCGCACAGTGCCCTTTGGTAAAACTGGTTGTTGTGCAAGAATGCCAATTCGTGCGCCACGCCCGTATCGCACGACGCCCGAGTCGGGCGAGTAGTCGCCACTTAAAATTCGCAGCAGCGTGCTTTTGCCACAACCGTTTAAGCCGACAACGCCGATTCGATCGCCGTCGCTGAGGGTTAAAGAAATATCGTCAAATAACGGGCGATTCGGGCGAGAGGCTTTTAGCCCTTGGGCGTCAATCAAAATCACAGCCTTTTAGGCTACGAGTAGAGCCCTGACTATGGTTGATATCTATGCCTGACTTTCTAACAAACTATGCACAGACTCAGCCCAACAAGTTGGCTGTGATTGATGACCGACCAAATGGCAAAATTCGCA
>CAMAWU010000106.1 GCA_945862025.1 Ferrithrix thermotolerans DSM 19514
TGCCTTTAACTTTTTGACACGTAAACAAGCCTTGCTTCACTCCGACTTTTTTACAAGATGCACCAACAACAACCGCTGATCTAGTTGACGCAACACCACCAGACTCGGCCTGAAAATAGGCACTCGCTGATGACACCGAAACCGCCAGAATAACCAAGACGGACATGGTCAAAACCATTCGAGTTCGTTCTAAAATTTTCATAATCCGCCTTCTTGGAAGAAGCAATATAACACTAAATAAAACTCAGCATTGCTTAGCCTGCTTATTATTCATAAGGTTTTCACAAATTGACTTGCTGATTGAAAGAAATGTTGGTCAAATACGACCGAGCATGGTCACACGCGCTATTGAGGACTGACTTTCTATTTCTTTCCTTTTAACCAATGGAGGCGACGCCGAGAATCGAAATCCGCGAAAACTAGTCAAATGCGCGACGAG
Organism: Ferrithrix thermotolerans DSM 19514; assembly: GCA_945862025.1. Lineage (GTDB taxonomy): Bacteria > Actinomycetota > Acidimicrobiia > Acidimicrobiales > Ilumatobacteraceae > BACL27. Next base: position 440 of record CAMAWU010000106.1, read on the forward strand.
ACGGTGCCAATACGCAAACCTCAAATGACACTGAGTTCTCTTGAGGTCTACCCTTTCTTCGCATCAACAATCAAAAAACGAGTTGTCGCATCCGGGTCAAGAGTTGGAATCTCATTCAAGTTCATGGTTTTATTGCAAAATGGCAAATCCTTTAGGGATCCGTTGGGGTTGGCCTTAGTAAAAACTTCAAAACTATCGTCTAACTGATAATCCTCAATGATGACATTAATTTCGGAACGAAGAATATATTGACACTGAATATCTTGAATTTCTCCAAACATCGATAAGTACCTTGGATCCGCAACAACAAGACCTGCTTCAATTCCAGTAGTGAGCTCCAGAATGTTTGATAGCTGAAAAATTTGTACAACTTGGAGAGGGCGACTTTGATTATCTATTTTCAGTCGATTTATTTGCTCATCGGTGCTCTTTAAACTGGCTATTCGGTTTGTTTCCGCAACCCACTCCGTGCCAGCCTCTCGCAAAACATTGACAGAATCCATTCGAGTCAAAACTGTGGTCGCAATGTAAACAAACAACAATAAAAATAGCGATGAGATAACAAATAAATCTTGATTTTTTTGCCTTAGAACATCTGATACAAATTGCTTATCGATAAAAATCCACATCAAGACTGAGACTGCCAACAATCCAAGAGCGTAAGTTGAGCCAGCCAGCAAAGTGCTCGTAAACGAGCGTCCAGAATAATAAACCATACCTATAAGACCCCAGCTAGAAGAAAACGACATAAGTGCAGCAATACGTTTTAGGCTCACCGATCCTATTTTTTGTGCGCGAAAAAACAAAAACGACGCCGTTGCCATGCCTGACACGAAAAAGATCGCGAAAATATTGTGGTATCCCCCCACCGTCATGGGCACTTGAAAAAATCCACCTGAAACAACAATTTTTAACGGGGTGATCATATAACTGAAGTGAAGAGCCCTACCTGTCGATAAAACAAGGAGGCTGTACAAACCAAATACTAAAAATACACCAAAAAGAATTGATAGAACTGCCCGAGTAAAATTCGAAATGCTTCTGTACAACAACAAAAGCGTAAATATAAGTGCCAATAGACTCGGCAAACCAGATTCGAGATTATTCAATAACGCAAAACCTGACAGCACTCCAAGAAATATTGAATCCCGAAATCTAAAGGTCTGTATGTTTTGGACACAGAAAACCAAAAGTCGAAGAAGTAAGCATGGAAAAATCGTACGAATGGGAAATGCTTGAAAATAGCTGTTGATTTTGGGTTGAGCCGTCATCAACGAAATCAAAAGCAAAAATGATAATAACGCTGCTTGTTTACCTGCAATTTTGTAAGCAATAATGGTCGGAAGCGCTAAACAAATTGCCTGAAGAAAAAGCAGCCAAATTAATATGACCATCACTGACTGACTGGGAACTAGACGAAGGATCGGCGCTATGGGAAATCCGAGCAAGTTCGTATACCACGGCACAAAATTAACCATCGGGATCATCCCTGCTGCCGGTGCTGCTATCTCATTTGCAGTGAAATTAAAATGCCATTCATCTTGAAGAGACGATGGGGTCTGAAGAAAAACCGACAATGGTCGAATGAGTAAACCACAAGCAATAATCGATCGAGATAAGAAGGTGTAATTTTTAGATCTGAACCATACAAAACCCACTACTAACCAAAATAGGGTCGCAACAAGTGCTTCTCTAATCGTCAGAGTGGGAACATTTCCTACGCCCTGACCATCTAAATCTAAATCCATAAAAAGATTGCAAACAAATATGAGAATCAACCCATATATAGGAATTCTTTGTAACCGCTTAGATCTGGGGACTGGGACTAATTCGTTACTATTTTTTTGAAATATTTGCCAATAAACAAAAACAGATGAAATTGCGGCGATCGCGTACCAACCAAAAAGGATTAACGTGTCGCGTGTATCTACAAGCCCCGTAAGAGGATCAATCAACAACTCACTAGTTTGAAGATAGGGCTTTGGTCCAAGAAAATATCCAAATGCTGTAACAGTTGGAACAGTGATGGCAACAAACAAAAGCGTCCGCTCGAGAATATTCAACTCGCGCTCCACAATGTAATCCTATTCAACTATGTCTACAGAGTTTGCTCATACAAACGCACACAACGAAAATCACCTCATGAACCAATGTTTCCGGTTCGTCCCTTAACTGCGCACACCAAATGTCTACCAACTAAACAACGACAGATATCTGGAATTCTTCTACCACTAACTCACCAGACAAAGCACCGAAATACCGTGCAACCATTGCACCACTCGTTGCGGCACAGATTCGCGACAATGCTGGGGCTATCGGTGCAGCCATGCTTTGTTCAACCGTCTAAGTTGTGGTGATGAGCAAGAGCACGAACAATGAATACACGCTTGGTTTGCACGAAGTTGGCGACAACTCGTATGCGTACTTACAGCCAGATGGCGGATGGGGTTACAGCAACGCTGGGCTCATTGTTGGTGATGGTGTCTCACTGCTTGTCGACACGCTGTTTGATCTCAATCTCACAGCATCGATGCTTGACTTGATGTCTGTTGCGACACGCAGCGCACCAATAGCAACTGTCGTTAACACGCATGCCAATGGCGATCACTGTTATGGCAACCAACTTGTGAAAGGCGCAGAGATTGTTGCATCTAGCGCAACGGCTCACGAGATGATGGAAGTTCCACCGTCGATGCTTGCCGCACTCAATAATGCTCCTGGCGAGATTGGCGATTTGTTCCGACACTTCTTTGGCGATTTCGAATTCAATGGCATCGAACTTGCGCCTCCGACACGCACATTTGACGGTTGCCTCGATGTTGAGGTTGGTGGAAGAGTCGTAGAACTTATTGAGGTAGGTCCTGCGCATACGCAGGGCGACACGATCGCTTATGTTGCAGATTCAAAGACGTTGTACACCGGCGACATTTTGTTTATTGGCGGCACACCGATCGTGTGGGCTGGGCCCCTTGATAATTGGATTGCTGCGTGCGATCTCATGTCTGAGCTCGATATTGATGTAGTTGTGCCTGGTCACGGACCTCTGACCGATAAAGCGGGCATTGCGCGCGTGCGGGACTATCTGTCATTTGTATTAGCCGAAGCAACGTTGCGCCATGACGCAGGCATGGATGCGTTTGATGCTGCGCGTGAAATTGCGCGTGACATCTTGGGCAACACCAGTCGTTCGTTTGCGCAATGGAAAGAGTTTGGGCGTATCAGTGTCAATGTGGACACGGTGTATCGCAGTATTGATGCCACACACAAGAGTCCTGATGTAATTGAGCAGTTCCGACGGATGGCGAAGATCGAGCTCCACCCCGAGAGCTGATTGTTTGGAGATTGCTATGTGCGCGTTTCATACGCGTTTCGGCGTTTGAGCCATGTAACTACTAGAGGCGACGCCGAGAATCGAACTCGGTTAAAGGGCTTTGCAGGCCCGTGCCTAAGCCAGTCGGCCACGTCGCCAAACTTAATTTGACTTGCACACCCTATCTGACTTAACGAGTGAGCAAGTCAACTAATTAAGTACTACTGAACTGTTATTGGCGCTTTCTTCAAAGTGCCGTCAACCAATACGATCATCACCTGACCAACGTCAAACGGCAACTGAACACCTTTGAATGTGAACTTTGTGCCAGAAGTTTCTGTTGGCCGCGACCAAGTTGACTCGAATGATTGACCATTGCGCAAAATAATTGCACGGCCTGAACCAACTGATTTGAGCAACGGAGTCTTGCCACCAAACTTGTCGCCAAACTTAGTTGTCTTGCGATCAACAAATTGAAGCACGACAGTCTTAGGTGTTAGAAGACTTCCGTTTGCTGCGTCTTTGTGAGTAGTTCCATCAA
>CAMAWU010000107.1 GCA_945862025.1 Ferrithrix thermotolerans DSM 19514
ACACGAGAAGATTGCCTACAACCGGGTGCGAGCAACCGCCGAAATCGCACCGTCATACGGTCGTGGATTAGTAGAGCAATTTGCGATCACCCTTCCTCAAGATGGCCCAGATGGCATTGTCAATGTTGGCTTAGGCCGTTTCTACCGCAGTCCAGAGCACACAACTCAGACAAACGGTTTCATTGAACCTAAAAACACTTTCAATTCACAGTGCACTATTGAAGTTGCCGGTTTAAGTATTGACGTAACTCCAGCGCCTTCTGACGCAGATGATTCTGTAACTTTTTGGTTCAGTGCACTTGGCTGTGCGGTCAACAACTTAGTTTGGCCTGTGTTGTTTAATATTTTTGCAATTCGCGGTGAAGAATATCGTGACCCACGAATAATGCTCAATGGCGTTGACCACTTGCTATCGCTAAATGCTGATCATTTGATTGGTGCGCACGGCATGCCGATTAGTGGCGCAGATGAAATTCTCAACCGCGTCACAAAATATCGAGATTCAATCCAGTTTTTGTGGGACCAAACTGTACGTCTGACAAATCGTGGCTACACAAGCACCGAACTCGCTCACGAGATTCGACTGCCAGATTTTTATGATGACGATAATTTGACTTCCGAGTTTTATGGCGTCTCCGAACATCACGTTCGTCAAATTCGTTCCGGCTTATTCGGTTGGTTTGATGGTGACCCTGCGAACTTGTTTCCGTTGCCTCGCGAAGAACACGCCAACAGAATGATTGCGGGGTTTGGTGGTCGAGAGACTGTCCGCAAAATCGCACACGAATCTATACAGAAAGATGATTTACGATGGGCTTGCGAACTTGGGTCGTGGCTTAGCTACAGCAGTGATAGCGAAACTTCGGACCGTGCGCTTCTCGCAAATGTGCTTCGCCTAATTGCACAACGCACGACTGCGGCCAATATTCGAAATTGGTGCCTAACCCGAGCACGCGATCTTGAAGGCACGCTTGATTTAACGCGATTCAATACTCACCGACTTACACGCAGACAAATTGTTTCTGCGTCGGCTGAAAGATCGGTGCATATTTTGAGAGTAATGCTCGACCCTGAACGTGCTGTTGGCATTGACGCAAATATTTGTTTCAACTTCACAGGTCACAAAAAAACTGGTCTGCATGTTCGTAACTGTATTGCTAAGCAAACCGACGGGCGCGATGCAAATATCCAAGTAACTTCAACAATTGAAATATGGGCAGATATTTTGACCGGTGCAACGAGTTTGTCTGACGCGGTTACTTTGGGCACCTTGAAAATTGAAGGTAATCTCGCGACAGCAAAAGATGCACTTGCAGTGTTTGACATAGACGGCCTTCGCTCGTGAGCCAACAGAATCTCCCCCACGCAACACCTAAGTTTTCAGGCGAGATCAAGAAGGTCATAACAGATTCAAAACCCGAAAAACTTGTGGCGCCAAAAGCGCCAACAGACGCGCCGAATATTTTGTTGATCATGCTCGACGATGTTGGCTTCGGATCATTCGGCAATTTCGGAGGACCAGTCACGACACCAGGTCTTGACAAAATCGCCAAGCAAGGTTTGCGTTATAACCAGTTTCATACGACTGCACTTTGCTCGCCGACCCGCGCTGCTCTCTTGACAGGTCGCAATCATCACGCAGTACACATGGGCGGCATCACAGAAATAGCGAACTCGTTTCCTGGTTACGACAGCGCAATCCCACCCGAGTCAGCGACTGTTGCACAAGTTCTTCGCATGTCTGGCTACAGCACCGCGTGCTTTGGCAAATGGCACTTGACACCTTCGTGGGAGCAAAGCCCGGCTGGGCCGTTTGATCGATGGCCAACTGGTTTAGGTTTTGATCGCTTTTACGGAATCATGGGTGCCGAATCTTCGCAATACGAGCCGCCTGTTTACGACCAGACGACACCAATCTCACCGCATGTCGGCAACCCCGATTATCACCTCACGCAAGATCTCGCCGATCAAACAATCACTTGGATGCAACGACAAAAAGCCTCGTCACCAAACAAACCTTTCTTCTGTTATTTCTCGACACCAGCGGTACATGCACCTCATCATGTGCCACGCGAGTGGATTGACAAATACAAAGGCAAATTTGATAGCGGATGGGACACACTTCGCCAAGAGATCTACGAACGTCAGTTGAAACTCGGCGTCATTCCGCCAGAAACTGCGTTGACAAAGCGACCCGAGCAAATACCTGCGTGGAGTGACTACCCCGAGCGTTATCGACCAATTGCGAGCCGACTAATGGAAGTCTTTGCAGGTTTTCTTGCACACACCGACGCTCAAATCAAGCGCGTGATTGACGCACTCGACGATCTTGAAATCGCCGACAACACGCTTGTTATCTATATCACCGGCGATAACGGTGCATCAGCCGAAGGCACGATTCACGGTGCATGGAGCGCTCCATCATTTCAAAACGGTGTTCCCGAGGATCCAGAATGGTTGCTCGAACATATCGATGACTTCGGCACGGCGAAATGCGAAAATCATTTCAACGTTGGTTGGGCGTGGGCGCTTGACTCTCCATTTCAGTGGATGAAACAAGTTGCGTCGCACTTCGGCGGCACTCGCAATGCAATTGCTATTTCATGGCCGAAGAAGATAAAAGATTTTGGATCATTGCGAACTCAGTTTCATCACGTGATTGATATCGCGCCGACTATTTACGAAATCGCAGGCATCACTCCACCAACTCATGTCAATGGCATTGAGCAGATGCCAATTCATGGCACATCAATGCAATATTCATTCGATAGTGCGACCAAGCCGAGCACACATACGAGCCAATATTTTGAAATTCTCGGAAACCGCGCTTTGTATCACGATGGCTGGATCGCCTCGTGCTTTCATGGTCGCCTGCCGTGGATTCGTCTGCAGGGTTTTGAATTTGACGGCCCGCAAGAAGTATGGGAGTTGTACAACGTTGCAGAAGATTTTTCGCAAGCCGTTGACCTCGCAGGATCACACCCAGACAAACTCGCCGAACTTCAAGAACTATTTGATCAGCACGCAAAGCAATACGGCATCTATCCGTTGCGTGACCCAGGCTCACCGCGTCATGGAGATTTTGCAGTGCCGCACTCTCTCGATGGAATTTCTAAAATGCGTTACACAACCGCTCACATTCGCATGCCCGAAAGTTCAGTGATCAATATCAAGAACTGCTCATTTCGAATCACTGCTGATGTCTTAATTAAAACAAACAACGCTCAGGGTGTGATTGTTTGTCAAGGTGGCAACATGGCGGGCTGGTCACTTTACTTAGACACAGAATCAAAGCCAGTGTTTCACTACAACTGGTTTGGTCACGAACATACTTCAATAGCGAGCAGCGAAGCACTGTCAAAAGGTTCACACAAGATCGAAGTGAGTTTTGCTTACGACGGCGGATTTGGCGCTGGAGGAAACATTTCACTTGTCGTCAATGAATCAGAAGTCAGTTCTGGTCGAATTGAAAAAACTGTGCCACTTGTTTATTCAATGAGTGGCGAAACTTTTGATGTTGGTCTTGATACTGGTTCAGCGGTTGGTCCATATCCACATGGTTTTAATTTCACTGATGAGATTGTCGGCGTCACCATAGAGAGACTTGACGAACCGCCGCCACAAATCCGTCAGAAAATGCGCGAAGGAGAATTTCGTGCCAGCCTAAGCACGCAATAAATTTTAGAGGCTAGAAGACCCAAGTCTTTTGCGAACTGCATCACGAACTTGAGCATCAAAACTTTGCACATGAGTTTCGGAAAGTTTGTACGCAAGATCAGAGTCACCAGATTCAAGCGCGTGCAAAATTTCGACATGTTCATCTAATGCATGCCCCATGTCAGCAACATCAGATAAATAGATATGCCATAACCGGTCGCTCTGCGCATACAAAACATCAAGCGTGTCTGTTAAAAAACGATTACCAGCAGCGGCCCAGACAATCTCGTGGCACTGTGCATCAAAATGTATTTGATCTTGAGCGGTAATTTTTGGCTTTGCGGCCGAGTCGAGAACTTCACGCATTTGTTGCCAGTGTTCTTGTCGGCCTCGCTGACACGCCAAGCGTGCTGCATACGGCTCTAAAATTGCGCGAGTCTCGTAAAGCATCGAAAGCTCGGCGACATCAATGTTTGAGACAATCATTCCTCTACGTGGAATCACAACTAAGAATTGATCCCGAGCCAGCCTCTGCAATGCTTCGCGAATTGGCGTCCGGCC
>CAMAWU010000108.1 GCA_945862025.1 Ferrithrix thermotolerans DSM 19514
ATTAACAGCATCAGACCGAGTCCTACGAACATGTAGTTAACGGCTCCAACCTGCGTGCTTTGAATAACGGTGAAGTCACCAATTCGAAGTGGTCCATTTCGAGTTACTTCGCGCAGAACATTATCCGAAAGTACGAAGAGCACCCAAAATAACATAGAGCCGACTATTGAACCCGAAACCTTTGCGAGTCCACCCAAGACGAGTGCCGTGAGCACATAAAAAGTCACATCGCGACTGTAATTGTCTGGCTGCACCGACCCGCGGTCAAGAGCCAAAATCATTCCGGCGAACATTCCAACGATTCCACCGATGATCAGCGATTGCATTTTATACGCGTAAACATTTTTGCCAAGACTGCGAACAGCGTCTTCGTCTTCGCGAATACCTTTGATCACACGGCCCCATGGGCTGCGCATCAACTGCCAAACTAGTAGTGCAAATATCGCGACAAGTGTCCAACCCACCAAAATTGTGATCAGCGTGTAGCCGCTAAATGTGAACGGCGCGAAACCGTATGTGGATCCCGGCTCAAATGGATTCAACTCTCGGTAATCTCTGCTGAAGTTGCTGATGCCTTCGGTGCCACCGAACAGCTTGTTGAATTTCACAGACCGTACGAATAGTCGAACAATTTCGGCCGTGGCGATCGTAACGATTGCCAAGTAATCTGCTCGCAGGCGCAATGTTGGGATGCCCACTATCAATGCCAAAATAATCACGAAGATAATGCCCAACGGAATACCCCACCACAAACCGATGCCGAAATATTGCGCCGTCATGCCAAGTCCATATGAACCACAGGCCATGAAAGCAGCCTGTCCAAAATTTACCAAGCCTGTGTAACCGAATTGAATATTCAGACCCAACGCGGCAATGGCAAAGTAAATCGCATCGACACCAATAGCTGCACGTACCGTGTTCTGAAAAATTTGAATCCAGTCCATCTCAGCCAACTCTCTGACTCTTGCCCAAAATTCCTTGCGGACGAAAGATTAGAACAACGATCAAAATAAATAATGCTGGCGCCACTTTCAACTCGCTCGGAACAAAAAGAGATGACATTTCAACGAATATTCCAATAAGAAAGCCGCCGATTAACGCACCAAACGCCGAACCCAAACCGCCCAATGTGATGCCCGCAAACATCAAGAAAAGTAAATCCGATCCCATCGAAAAACTAACTTGCTCATCTAAACCTCTGAAAATGCCGCCAGTTGCGGCGAGCGCTCCACCAGCAAACCAAACAAGTTTGATCACCTTGCGCGTATCGATGCCTGTTGCGGATGCGAGTTGAACGTTGTCACTTACTGCGCGTATCGCCTTACCAAGACGAGATCGTTGCAGAAATAGTGCGACACTCACCAAGATGATTACACCCAATATCGCCGTGGTTAGATCTCGTGGGGTGATGCCGATCGGACCGATCTCGAGATTTGTCTGCTTTGAATAACTTGAGAGTTGTTTAGTTCGACCGCCAAACTGAAACAAGAAGATGTTGCGCAACATAATCGACAATCCAACAGTTACCACGAGTTGCGAGATCAATCCGATTCCCCGCTTTGTGAGGCGCGCAAAAATACCCCAATTGAATAACAAGCCGAAGCAGCCACCCAAGACGATCACCGCCGGGCCAGAGATCAGAATTGGAATTTCTAGTACCACATTGAAGTAGAAAGCCATTAGTCCACCAAATGTGACCATTTCGCCGTGAGCGAAATTTGTCAGACCCGTTGTACCGAAAACGAGCGACAGTCCAACTGAACACATTGCGATGATAATTCCGAGCCGAATACCATCAGACAGTCTCTGTAAGATTCGCTCTAATTCGGATGACCCTGCAACTCCGCTATCACCTGTGAAAAACGTGACTCGTTTCGTGTTTGTCGTAAATAAAACTTGGTCGACCTTGACTTGCGCTTTATCGGCATCAATGAGCGTGAGTCCGTTTGGCAGTGAAGTTGTATCGATGTCAATTAGATAGTTATCTCGGGTCGGAACTGCGATTTTGCAGAGTCCATCTGCACCAGTAATACCCTCACCGATCAAAACGCCGTCAGTAGTTGTGACTTTGATAGATGCCCCAGCAACTGGTGATCGCTCTGGTACATCGTTAACCAAAACTTGGTTCTGCACACTGGCAATAATAAAAAATTCGCCATCTTCTGCGGCGCTTACCGAACTTGATGCAAAACCGAGACCTGCAACAGTCGAACAAATCACTCCTAATAGAACTTTGAGCCAGATGTGACGAAACTCAGGACCAGATTGCTTCAACATCGTGGCTCTAATCTAAGCACAATTTATGCATCTTTTGGAAGTTTCGAGTTCCAATATAAATCAAGCGCCCCAAGCCATACCGCCACAGATAGTGCAACATGAACTGCGACCAGCAATACTGGCAGCCCAGAAAAGTACTGGACGTAACCGATTAAGCCTTGCAAAAAGCCAATCGCAAGAAATCGCTCAAGTGAATGAGCCAGGATGCGCCAAGAAATCGGGTCTCTTCGAGCCAGCAAAAATAGCACCAATGCCGTAACTAGGCACGTGATTACTGTGAGGCTGTGAATCTTTGCGGCTGTGTTGATCGCTAAGTCAATTCGAATTGCGTTTTCGTCGCCTGCATGGGGTCCAGAGCCAGTAACTACTGTACCAGTAACGACTGCCGCGCCGGTCAAAAATAAGACGATACGCACCAGCAACAAATTTTTGGAATTCGATATTTCTGGTTCACGACGCGGCAGAACAATCTCTTGCGTTCGAAAAATTCTTGCATGTTGAAGCAACATGTAGGCATTGCTCATCAGCACCATACTGACCAAAAAGTGTGCAATATTTGAGAACGGATTAAGCCCGGTGAGCACAACTAGGCCCCCGAGTAATACTTGGGCAAGAACGCCGACGACGAGCCCGATAGACATGACGACTAGATCACGACGCTTTGGTCGCAATCTAACCGAAAGCAAAACAGCAAGAATCACACTTGCCGCAACAACACCTGTGAACAGACGATTAATTTGCTCAATTGCAGCGTGTGAGTTCGACACATCAACAAACTTTGATTCACTGCAACGTGGCCAATCCGCACAGCCCAACCCTGAGCCAGTAAGTCGTACTAACGAGCCGGTGATGATTATCAAATAGAGTGAAGCGAATGCAGTCTGCGCAACCCGAAGAAAGCCTTTTGGTGTGATACTTAACTCACGCATGAATAGTCGTTTTCTATCTGTAAAACCGTCTGAGTTTCGTTCATGCCCCAAGCAAAGTATCGTGCGCAAGAAGTGAAAAAAGAAACAGTTGAGCAGCGTCGCATTGAGATTCTTGAGGCTACCTGCGACGTAATCATTGAACGTGGTTTTGCCGGTACGCGTGTGGCTGATGTCGCTAAGCGACTCTGCGTTTCAAACAGCCTTATTCATTATCACTTTGCATCTAAAGAAGAATTGCTGGCTGCGGCTTTTGAACACTACGCAAATAAAGACCTTGCTGACATGCAACGCGACAGCGCATCGGCACCCACGGCAGTAGCAAAGTTGTGGCGACTGATTGAGAGTTACGTGCCCGAAGGAAGTGACGACGTTGAGTGGATGTTGTGGATTGATGCTTGGGGCGAAGCCTTAAGGAATCCAAAAATGAAACCGATTAGTCAAGAGCTAGATGCGCAATCAATCGCTGTATTCGAAAAGGTTCTTCGAGCCGGTAATGAATCAGGCGAGTTCCACTGTGTTCACCCTCGCGAATCCGCCACTCGTATTTCAGGCTTAATTGACGGGTTGGCTGTGCAATATGCCGCTCATGAAGGGGTACTCAAACGCAAAGAATTCATTCGGCTGATGCGGCAACTTGCGGCGGCCGAGACCGGCTTATCGCCAGACGACATTCGTGACTCACGGAGATCACCAAAATCACTAAATGGCACAACTAAACAAACTGACGAAGATGCTCCCCGACCTGCTTCTCTTGCCACTGACTTTGATTTGCGCCAGTTAATAACGATGTATGCCGACGCGTTAAGTCGT
>CAMAWU010000109.1 GCA_945862025.1 Ferrithrix thermotolerans DSM 19514
CAAACGCGCGGGGTTTATGTATCAGCATTTGTGGGTAACTAAGAACGAAAATAACGAGCGATACCCAGCAGGTGATTATCCATTTCAACATGCGGGCGGAGCGGGGTTACCACAGTGGACTCAAGCCAACCGTGACATTGAAAATACTGATGTTGTGCTGTGGCATGTGTTTGGTACAAATCACATTCCGCGTGCAGAAGATTGGCCGGTGATGCCAGTTGAGCGAACCGGTTTTCATCTCAAGCCAAGCGGATTTTTTGCTCGCAACCCAGCGATAGATGTGGCGCCGTCAGCGAAGCCTTGCCATTAGGCTCTGTGCTTGCAAGTGAGCGAATGAATTTCATAGATATTGATACACATATTTGCAACTAGGGCCAGTAGCTCAGTGGTTAGAGCAGGGGACTCATAATCCCTTGGTCGCAGGTTCGATCCCTGCCTGGCCCACCATTCAATTTCATGTGGTTCTCGAATTGCGCTAGTCTTGTTACACAAATCGCACACGTCATCGGGATGTGTGCAAAAGGGGAAATAAATGACAAAGCGCAAAGGAATTAAATCCGCTGTTCTTGCCATTGCAGCGTTTGCACTCATCGCGGGTGCATGCGGCGGCAGTAGCGATACAGCAACAGAAGAGACAACAGCCGAGACAGCAGCACCAGCAACTGACCCTTGTGAAGGATCAGAACTCAAGCTCGGTCTCGCATTCGACACTGGTGGTCGTGGTGACGGAACATTTAACGACTCGGCCGCTCGCGGTGCAGAACAAGCTGCAACTGAATTGTGCTACGTAGTATCAGAGCTTGAAGCAACAAGCGATGACGATCGCAAGCCGAACCTCGAAGCACTGGTAGCCGCTGGTAACAACCCTGTTATCGCAGTTGGTTTCGCATTCGGTGGAGCAATTGAAGAAGTTGCTGCTGCTAACCCAAATGTAACTTTCGGTTGGGTAGACGGTTATCTTGATCTTCCAAACGTAAAGACTCTCGGCTTTTCTGAGCAAGAGGGTTCTTTCCTTGTTGGTGCTGCTGCAGCATTGAAGAGTGCAAGCGGAACAATCGGCTTCATTGGTGGTCAAGAAATTGACTTGATCAAGAGGTTCGAAGCTGGATACATCGCAGGTGCGAAGGCAGTTAATCCAGATATCAAAGTTGAGTCAAAGTATCTCGGTGCAGCTGGAGACAATGCTGCATGGGGTTCACCTGACAAAGCTAAAGAAATTGCGATGAGCTGGTTCAAAAAAGGTGCAGACATTGTTTACACCGCTGCTGGTGGTTCAGGTGCAGGCACAATTGATGCTGCAGTTGAAGCAGGCGAAGGCAAGTGGGCAATTGGTGTTGACTCAGATCAGTACCTAACTGCAACTCCAGATCAGCAAGCGCACATCTTGACATCAATGCTTAAGCGCGTTGACGTCTCAGTATTTCTTGCTGCCAAGGCAGTTAAGGAAGGCGATGTCACTGGTGGCTTCAAGGTGTTTGACCTCAAGAGCGACGGAGTTGGATACGCAACATCAGGTGGATACCTTGATGATGTTGCCGATCAACTTGAAGCTTTCAAGGCAAAGATCATTAGTGGAGAAATTGTCGTTCCGACAAAGCCATAATCTAAATAAGTTAGTTTAATTATTTGCAAGCGCCTGGGTCATTGACCCAGGCGCTTGTTTTTATTTCGGTTGTTTTTTTGCTCGTCTTTTGAAATTGAAATAAATTTGCTCGTGTGTCAGAATTAGACAATGCAAGCTGGTAGTAAAAAGTCGAGTCAAACTCTGTCAGCAGGATCAGCAAATGTTGTTGAACTCGCAAATATCAGCAAGAGTTTTCCTGGTGTAATTGCCAATCGTGATATCTCGTTGCAGATTAATCGTGCCACGATCCACGCGATTGTGGGTGAAAACGGAGCCGGCAAGTCAACCCTGATGAAGATTTTGTATGGTCTTCACCAGCCTGATTCGGGGACAATTGCGATTAATGGCGCAGTAACTCAATTCAAGTCACCAAGCGAGGCGATAGCGGCAGGTATTGGGATGGTGCATCAGCACTTCATGCTCGCCGACAATTTGACGGTACTTGAGAATATTATTCTTGGATACGAGCCAACCAAATATGGTGTGCTTTCGCTTGGCGACGCACGCAAACGTGTCAAAGAGTTAGCAACCTCAATTGGCGTAGACCTTGACTTAGATCTACCGATTTCTGATTTGGGTGTTGGTCAACGGCAGCGAGTCGAGATATTAAAAGTACTGTTTCGTGGCGCCGAGATTTTGGTTTTGGATGAGCCCACTGCAGTTCTCGTACCGCAGGAAGTTGACGAGTTGTTTGCAAATCTTCGAAAGCTTGTTGCAAACGGAACGACGATTTTATTTATTTCTCACAAACTTGATGAAGTTCTTGCTATTTCTGATGCGATTACGGTGATTCGACAGGGGTCAACAGTTGCTACTGTTTCGCCAAAATCCGTAGATCGTTTGAAACTTGCTGAACTGATGGTTGGTTCTGATCTGCCAAGCCATGGAGAGCGTGCAACAAAAGTCGGTGAAAGAGTTCAACTTTCGGCGCGTAACTTAACTGTGATTGGTAAGGACCGCAAGAATCCGGTTGAAAATGCATCGTTTGATGTTTTTGAAAGTGAAATAGTTGGCATCGCCGGAGTTGATGGAAACGGTCAGTTTGAACTTTGTGAGGCTCTGCTTGGTTTAGTCAGTATTCAAGGCACTGTAGAAATAGGTGGCAAGAATGCGAGCGACTTAAACGTTCGCCAACGACTTGATCTAGGACTTTCCTATATCCCTTTTGATCGACATCGTGAAGGTTTGATGCTTGCTGCTGCTCTTTGGGAGAACGCCTTATTGGGTCATGAGGGTTCGCTTTCTCGTGGCCCGATGATTGACGTTGACTCGGCAAAAAAATCGTGTCGAGAAATCATTGAGCGATTTGGCGTGATGACACCAAGTGAACTTGTTCCTGCGTTCGTACTATCCGGCGGTAATCAACAAAAACTTGTTGTTGGCCGTAATCTTGCAACGGCACCTAAAGTACTGATTGCTGCGCACCCAACTCGTGGAATTGATGTCGGTGCACAAGCCGCAGTCTGGGATGAGATTCGTCGTTCGCGTGACGCTGGAATGTCGGTTCTGCTTGTATCTGCCGATCTTGAAGAAATTTTAGGATTATCCGACAGAATTCTCGTGATGTTCGACGGCAAGATTTCGGCAGAACTTGAGCCGAAGAAGGCGACGCCACAAATTCTCGGTAGGTACATGACAGGTGCGCAGTGAATCAGCAACTTTCTCCGAAGCGCAATTTTGACCCAATGCGCAAGTCACTCAACACACTTGGAAGTTCTGTTGCAGCAATAATTCTCGCTCTAGTTATTTGTGGCGTTCTTTTGCTCATTACTGGCAAGAACCCTTTGTTGGCATATGGAAAGATTTTAGAAACAGGTCTAACAAGCGAAAAATTGCTTGAAATGTTGAAACGAGCAACGCCGCTTATCTTTAGTGCGATCGCAGTTGCGATTGGCTTCAAGATGAATCTGTTCAATATCGGCGTTGAAGGACAGTATTTATTTGCTGCGCTGATTGCCGCCGAAATGGGCACTCATGTCGCGCTTCCACCGCCATTACATGTTTTATTTATTTTGGTTGTGGCGATGGTTTCGGGTGCGGCATGGGCGAGCATTGCAGCAATTTTAAAAATTACTCGTGGGATTAACGAAGTGATTTCAACCATCATGCTCAACTACATCGCCTTGTCCTTTATTCAGTGGATTTTTGAAACTTTCTTTCGTGATGATTCTGACGGTGGTTTGAATGTAAAAACTACAGAAATCGCGCCGAGTGGGCGCATGCCAGATCTAGTTCACGATCGACTCAACGGAATGTTTATTGTCGCCTTACTTGTGGCTTTTCTCTATTGGGTTATCGTATTTCGAAGTCGATTTGGCTTTCAGTTGCGAGCGAGTGG
>CAMAWU010000110.1 GCA_945862025.1 Ferrithrix thermotolerans DSM 19514
CCGACACCAACTATGACTCCTTGACCGACCATTAAACGAGGTACAGATTGTTGCGTGCCGATTGTGCCGGGATTTGTCAGGCTGATGTTTGCGCCTTTGAAATCTTCAAGCGTCAACTTGTTGGCGCGAACTTTACGAATGATGTCTTCATAACTCAGTAGAAAACCTGCAAAATCAAGAGTGTCGGCATTACGTAATACCGGAACAACAAGACTTCGTAGCCCGTTACCTTTGTCGACGTCAACAGCCAAACCCATATTCACATGATTAAATTTTTGAATTTGTGGTTTGCCTTGATCATCGACCGAAAACACATGTTTTAAATTCGGAGCAGAATCGGCAATCGCTCGCACTATTGCATAGCCGATCAAGTGCGTAAAACTAATTTTACTTTCGCCACTACGACCGCGATAACCGTTGATCACTTTTCGATTAACTTCAAGAAGTTTTGCTGGTACTTGGCGCACACTCGTTGCGGTTGGCACTTCAAGACTTGATTGCATATTCGCTGCAATAACCGCCGAGACTCCGCGCAAAGGTTCTGGTACGACAGATTCAAGTGGTGTTTGAACTGCCGGCGATTTCGTGTCAGGCGTTTGCGCAACTGCTGGCTTTGAAACTGCAACAGTTTGCTTAACCTGAACGACATTCTGAACTGAACTCTCAGAAGCCTTCGCCCCTGCTTGAGACTCAATTTCGAAATTTTCCGTAACTGGCCGAAATAACTCGCCAGTCGGATCAGTTTTTGGTGATCCGACTGGCTTGTAGTCACTAAAGAAATCTCGCCATGCTGGCGACAAACTTTCAGGTTCGTCGCAATACCTCTCGTACATCTCTTCGACTAACCAAGAGTTAGCACCAAAGTCTTCGGTGTTAGACCGATCAGCCATCGTTTATATCGTAACGATAATTATTTAAGAAGTACCTCTGAAGCAACCCAAAGGATGAGCCACAAGACACCGCCTGTGATCATCGCGTTCTTATGCGACTCATATGGCCAAAGCAACTTATTTGTTGCAGCAGTACCACCGAGCATTCCAAGAGCATTGATCTGCAAGATTGCACCAAGCACGACACCGATGATCAACAAAGTCATCGCATTGCTTTGTGTTGCATCGCCGAAAGCCGAGCCGTAGAAGTGCGCAGAACCAACCATGAACCAAAGCATCGAGAAAGAGAAAATAAAGTTCTGACGCGAAGCGAGCAACGCTTTTCGACCAGCACCAGCAGCTGCAGGGTCAGCAGCAGCGCCACCCAAAACATTGACAGCGTTTGCAAGAACAACTTTTTGATTTTTCCAAATGATCATCCACACATTGGCAGCCATCAAGGTTCCATAAATCATGCCGAGTGAAATTGTCATATTGTGAGCATTGTTCTGTTGCCAGTAATCCTTGATTAGACCGGTGATCAACAAACCTGTTACTAATGTTGCGATTGCGGCCCAACGAAACCACCACAACGCACGACGCGCAACTTTGTCGAGAGTCAGCATTCGAGCCTTACCCTCGTCTCCGTAAGCAGCAAGCGCAGGAACCTGCACAAGATTGAAGTAGTACAACAAACCAATCCAGGTAATGCCCACAGCAATGTGCAGATACCTAAACAAAAAATCTCCGATGTACGCCTGAGTTAAAAGCTCCATTATTTCTCCTTTTGAATTTGAGTAGATCTCAATTAGTTTTAACAAACTAAAATGACAAGAAAAAACTAGCACGACTTCTCGGCGAGTAGGTTATATGTCTTATGGCTGCTGAATTTATCTATACCTGTTACAAACTGGCACGGTTCTATCCGCCCGACCGCACTGTGCTTGAAAATATTTCGCTTTCGTTTTACCCAGGCGCCAAAATCGGCGTGCTCGGCTCAAACGGCAGCGGAAAATCAAGCCTGCTCAAGATCATGGCCGGTATTGACGACGAATTTACTGGCGAAGCACGCTTGACGCCTGGTTTTTCGGTTGGGCTACTTGAACAAGAACCAAAACTTGACCCAACAAAAGATGTCCTCGGCAACGTCATGGATGGTGTCGCGCCAATTCGCGATCTGTTGGCAGAATACGAAAAAGTGACGGCGATGTGGGCCGAGCCTGATGCCGACTTTGACAAAGTTGGAGCTCTACAAGCAAAGCTTGAAGCGAAAATCAATGCCGCCGATGCGTGGAGCCTGGAACGCAATGTTGAAATTGCGATGGATGCATTGCGCTGTCCACCTAACGACAGCGATGTCACAAAACTTTCAGGTGGCGAGCGGCGTCGCGTTGCATTGTGCAGACTTCTACTTAGTCGTCCAGATTTATTGCTACTAGACGAGCCCACGAACCATTTAGATGCCGAGAGTGTCGACTGGCTTGAAAGATTTTTGCAAGAGTACACAGGCACAGTGGTTGCGATTACTCACGACAGATATTTTTTGGACAATGTTGCAAAATGGATTCTTGAGTTAGACCGCGGCAAGGGCATTCCATTCGAGGGCAACTACACAAGTTGGCTTGAACAAAAACAAGAGCGACTCGGACGAGAAGAAAAATCAAACGAGACTCGTCGGCGCACATTGCAACGCGAACTCGAGTGGGTGCGCATGGCGCCGAAGGCTCGACAATCAAAAGGTAAAGCCAGACTCGCGGCATACGACAAACTTCACGCTGAAGCACAGGCTGCTGAGCGTGGCGATAACAAACTAGAAATCGCGATTCCGCCTGGACCACGATTGGGCGATGTGGTCATCGAAATCAAAAATCTTTCAAAGGGCTACGGCGATCGACTGTTGATTGAAGATCTGACCTTTAATTTGCCGCCTGCCGGAATCGTCGGAATTATTGGTGCCAACGGCGCGGGAAAGACAACTCTGTTTCGAATGATCACTGGGCAAGAGAGCCCGGATTCTGGAACCGTGACAGTTGGCGAAACCGTGTCACTTAGTTATGTTGACCAGAGCCGTGACACACTAAACGCCGACGCTTCTGTTTACGAAGAAATCACCGCTGGAGTTGAAGTGATGAAAGTTGGCAATCGCGAAATAAACGGTCGTGCTTATGTTGCAAGTTTCAACTTCAAGGGCAGCGATCAACAAAAGCGTGTCGGAGATCTCTCTGGCGGCGAGCGAAACCGAGTGCACTTGGCCAAACTTTTGAAAAATGCTGGCAATGTGTTGTTGCTCGACGAACCTACTAATGATTTAGACATCGATACTTTGCGTGCGCTTGAAACTGCACTTGAAAGTTTTCCAGGCTGCGTAGTCGTCATCAGTCACGATCGCTGGTTCTTGGATCGCATTGCCACGCATGTCTTGGCTTTTGAAGGAGACAGCCAAGTTCGCTGGTTCGAAGGAAACTTCTCCGACTATGAAGTTTGGCGTAAAAAAGAACTCGGAATCTCTGCTGACCAGCCGAAGAGAATTAAATACAAGCCGCTTTCCCGAAAATAAGAACATGACTACGCCAGCTTTGCGCAGAATCCGAATCGTTTGTGCAGTTATTTTTGTGCTCGGCATCGCTGGCATGATCATCTCATCAATCGCTGGTAACAATGTCGGAATAGTTACAACAATTGGGGCAACGACGGCCGTGACGGCGATCGTGTTGTTAATCGCAACAGTTGCAGCATCTACTACGCAGCTTGAAGTATTTAACGAAGCACAAGCACAACGGCTCGAGAGAAAAATTACTGCGCTCGTAAAATCAGGAACTGACGAAACATCACTGCGCTCAGTTGTTCGAGACGCGACAAAACTTGGTCGTCGACCTTGACTAGTACTGAAAATTTTAAACACCGAGACGATGCGCAATTCGCAACATATTTAGCCACCGAAACTGGCAAGCGTCTTGTCGAATTACGAAAAGAACTGGTAAGCAGAGGTTTCTACGGCTGGGATCTAAAAGATGCTGGCGATGCAATGGCTCAAGAATTTTTGATGTCGCAACTTAATGAACATCGCCCAAACGATGCAGTG
>CAMAWU010000111.1 GCA_945862025.1 Ferrithrix thermotolerans DSM 19514
TAGTCATTAATCGCTAAAGCCATTGCGGCCGACGGGTCTTTCGGGGTCCGTCGGTCGCATTTGGTCGTTATCTCGGCGATTGCGCTAGTGAGTTTAAATTGCCCCTATAAAATAGAACCGTCGTGGCCCGCAACTATTTCGTTCGCACCTTTGGGTGTCAAATGAACGAGCACGACTCTGAGCGCATTTCTGGGTTACTTGAGTCTGATGGAATGACAAATGTCGACAGCGTCACAAGTGCCGATGTTGTTGTGATTAACACATGCTGTATCCGCGAAAACGCCGATGACAAGTTTTATGGCACCCTTAGCCAACTAAAGAACTGGAAGACAGAACAAGACGGTCGCCAAATACTTGTCGCTGGTTGTCTCGCCCAAAAAGATCGTGAAACGATTCGTCAGCGTGCCCCATATGTAGATGTAGTTATCGGCACACATAATGTGCATCGTGCAGCCGAGTTGCTTGAGCAGACCCGCTATGGTCGACCAGTTACAGAGATTCTCGAAGAAGCAGTCCTTGACGACCACACGATGTTTCCGAGTGCGCTACCGATGCGCCGCGAGATTTCTTACAACGCATGGGTGACTATTCAGATCGGCTGTGACAACACATGTGCATATTGCATTGTTCCTGCTGTGCGCGGCAAGGAGATTTCGCGACCAAGTTCTGAAATTTTGGCAGAGGTTAAGGCTCTCGCACTGAGTGGAGTCACACAGATTTCGTTGCTCGGCCAAAACGTCAACAGTTATGGTCGTGATCTTTCGATGTCGGCGCGCGCTGCCGGCGATACGAGTGTAAGACCCAAGCCTCAGTTCGCCGAATTGCTGCGCAGTGTTGGTGCAGTGCCAGGCATTTCGCGAGTCCGATTCGTCAGTCCTCATCCAAAAGATATGCGAGAAGATACTTTTTTGGCGATGGCCGAGACACCAACAGTTGTCGAGCATTTACATTATCCAATGCAGTCGGGTTCAAACAATGTACTTTCACTAATGCATCGCGGCTATACCGCCGAGCGGTACATGAAACAGTTGGTGCAAGCCAGAGCAATGGTTGACGATCTTGCGGTAACGACAGATGTGATTGTCGGTTTCCCTGGTGAAACCGAGCAAGATTTTTTACAGACCGTTGAAGTTTGCGCCGAAGCTTGTTTTGATTCTGCGTTCTCGTTCATTTTTTCGCCACGACTAGGCACTCAAGCAGCACAGATGGTTGATCAGTTCATTGATTCGCAGTTGGCTGTCGAGCGATATGAGCGACTTAAAATTGTGCTTGATCACTCGGCAGTAATCAAGCATCGTGAGCGCATCGGGCGAATTGAAGAAGTCGTAGTCGAAGGAATGAGTAAAAAGAATCCGCACTTAACAACTGGCAGAACTCGTCAAAATAAGATTTTGCATTTCAGTTCGCCGGAGAGTCTGCGCGTCGGTACATACGCCAAAGTTGAAGTTATAGATGCAGCTCGATTTCATCTGTCTGGTCAGTTAGTTGAAGTCGGCGAAGCACCAAAGCACAAGTTGCGTCTCGCTGTGTCGAGCTCGAATTAATCTCAAAATAGATACCGAGATTTGACAATGACTGATTCCTTGCGAAAACCGATTGTCATTGTTGGCCCGACTGCAAGCGGCAAGTCTTCTGTGGCAATGGCAGTTGCACAAAGCGAAACAACTGAACAAAGTCCGGTTCACATCGTTGCTGTAGACGCGATGCAGGTTTATCGCGACATGAATATCGGCACGGCCAAGCCAACGGCTAAAGATCAATCAGAGGTTCCGCATCATTGCATTAATTTGGTTGACAGCCACGAGCGCTTCACCGTGGCCGAGTTTAAAAAAAGTGCTGTTGGCGCACTAAGTGAAATCGCAAAAGTCAATGGTCGAGCACTACTTGTTGCTGGCACCGGTTTGTATTTGACTGCAGTGATTGATGATTTGATTTTACCAGGAGAGTTTCCAGAGACGCGTGCAACACTTGAGCAACAAACCAATACTGAAGCGCTCTTTACTCAACTAACAGAATTGGATCCAGATGCGGCACAAAAAGTTGAGCGCTCAAATCGTCGTCGAATCATTCGCGCACTTGAAGTTTGTATTGGCAGTGGAAAACCATTCAGCAGTTTTGGGCCGGGCACAAGTGCATACCCCGAGAACGGCGTGATTCAGATCGGCCTGCGCTGGAGTCGTGATCGACTTGCCCAACGAGTTGCTGATCGTGTCTACGCAATGATGGAAGAAGGTTTACTTGCCGAAGTAACTGCACTGCGTAACTCGAAAAATGGTTTATCGCGAACGGCTGCCCAGGCTCTGGGTTATAAAGAGTTGCTTGTTCATCTAGACGGCAAAATGAGCCTTGATCAAGCAGTTGATGAGACGATCATTCACACGCGCCAATTCGCTGTGCGCCAAGAGCGCTGGTTCAGGCGTGACCCGCGAATTAAGTGGGTTTCTATCAGTTCAGACCCAGTTGCAGAAATTGTGCCGATAATCGCTAAGCATTTACGCTAGACATCACACATCATGCAAGTTGTCGTCACTAAGCACCACGGTCTCGGAAATGAATTTTTGGTACTTGATGTTGCGCAATTAGCTGCCGAACCAAATTTAGACTCGACAAAAATTGATTGGTCGAATATGGCCCAGCAGTGGTGCGATCGGCAAGATGGTGTTGGTGCCGACGGATTACTGTTGCTGACTCGCCACGAAGAGTTCAAACTTGAGATGCAACTTTTCAATCAAGATGGATCGCGTGCCGAGATGAGTGGCAACGGTATTCGTTGTTTGGCTCAGGCAGCTTTTGATGCAGATGGATACAGCGAGTCAGTGTCATACACGGTTGTAACTGAAGCTGGTATTCGCGTTGTAGACGTTGAACCCGTGTCGCAAGATGAGGTAAGGGCAAGTGTTGACATGGGAAAAATTGAAACTATTTCCGAACCAGAAAACTGGTCAACGATTGGCAGTGATCCAAATCGACCAGTAATGCACTTATCGGTTGGCAACCCGCACTCGGTTGTTGGAGTTGAAGATGTCGCAGTTGTCAACTTATTAGAAATTGGTCGAAAGATTTCGCAAGTCAACCTTGAGATCGTCGAGCCAGGTCCAGAGAGCGATGCAATTACGATGCGCGTGCACGAACGGGGTGCAGGCATCACACAAGCGTGTGGCACTGGTGCCTGCGCCAGCGCATGGGCAGCGAGTAAGTGGGGACTTGTGCCTGCGTCGGTGCGTGAAGTTCTCGTGCATCAGCCAGGTGGCGATGCCAGCGTGCGGTTGAACCATCCACAGAGGGGCCATGTCACACTGATCGGCCCTGCAAATTTTTCTTCGCGCCACAATCTTGAGTTAATTCTGTGAATACTCCGTATCAGGAGGCGCTCGGCTCAACACTCATCTCGCGAGGTATTCGCGAGAGAATTATTTTGGTTGCAGTCACGATGTCTGATCGGACAGACGATGAAACTCAAGAATCGTTGGATGAACTTGCGCAACTGATTGATACCGCAGGCGCTCAAGAGGTTGCACGAATTACTCAGCGTCGCGATGCACCCGACAGCGCCTTTTATATCGGTAAGGGCAAAGCCGAAGAACTAAAAGAACTTTGTCTTGCACTCGACTCAGACACAGTTGTTTTTGACAACGAACTCTCACCAGGTCAGCAATTTAATTTAGAAAAACTTTTGGGTCGAACTGCACTCGATCGCACGGCAGTGATTCTTGATATTTTTGCGCAGAATGCGCACACACTCGAAGGTAAAGCACAGGTCGAACTGGCACTGTTGCGCTACCGCTTACCGAGAATTCGGCGTGGTGCGAAAGCGGGCTTGTCACAACAAGCTGGCGGTATCGGATCTCGCGGACCTGGTGAAACAAAACTTGAAGTTGATCGTCGTCGTATTAGTGAAAGAATTAGTCGGCTTGA
>CAMAWU010000112.1 GCA_945862025.1 Ferrithrix thermotolerans DSM 19514
GAAAGTTGGTTCATTGAACGCTTTCAAACTCTGAGAAAAACAGTTTTTCAAGACCCAAATAGTTTCTTCAAACACTTTGCTGATTTGACGCAAGACCAAGCCATTGAACTTGCCCACGAGATTTGGGCTGGCATTAACGGCAAAAACTTGAAAGAGAATATTCAACCAACTCGGGCTCGCGCATCATTAGTGATTCAAAAAGGTGCAAACCACAAAGTCAATGCAGTGCACCTGCGAAAACTTTAAATAGTTAGCGGTGAAGTGAGTTGAGATAGTTATAGACAGTGATTCGTGAGACGCCCATTGCGTCTGCGACATCTTCAACCGCACGACGCAATGTGAACGCGCCGCGTTCGTCAAGTATTCTGATCGCTCGTTGTTTTAAAGTGCGAGACAGATCTGAAAGTTTTGCGCCAAGTTCACGCTCAACAGCCTCAATCATCCGTTCTAATGCGCCATGTAACGCCGGCAGCCGAATAGCTGCAACAATAATGCCGTCGACTTCGAGCGTTACATCTCCGGGCCTAATGTGATCGGGATCAATCACCGTCGCGCCAATCGCAGCGATCAGTGGATCAAGTGTTGCTAACAGTGGATCTCGTTGAGTTGCTTTCATTAGTCGAGTCGCGAAACTGCGATGTTTACAAATGTCGCGCCGTGTTCATAGGCGACACGCAACAGATCGCCAACAACGACGGGCAAACTTTCGGCGTCAACGCTAAACAGCGAACCAAACGGACCGAAATCTACGGCGATTCCGTGTGCCTCTACTGCGGCAACTGCAGCAGTTACATGAACCCCAGGTTCACCATCTACAAATGGCTCAATCGTAAATTCAACAGTCAACATATGACCATCAATCTATACAAGCGATTTCGGTCAGGAACTTATTCGTCCATCTAAACCGTCATAGGTACTATTGAGCATGGCAAAATCAGCATCAAACAAACCAACATCGGCATCTCAAGAACGACATGGTGCAGCGGTTGGTCTTAAAGATCAAGTTGGCGGATTAATGGATGCGACGATCGCATTACGTCGCAATCTGCACAAGTGGCCAGAGATCGGCAATACTTTGCCGAAGACACGTGAGCAAGTACTGAGCGCACTTGAAGGCTTGCCACTCGATATTACTTTGCATCAAACAACAAGCGGTATCGCCGCAATGTTGACAGGCGATAAGCCCGGACCAACCGTGATGCTGCGCGGCGACATGGATGCTTTGCCGATGCCCGAAAATACTGATCTTGAGTTTTCATCAAAAACGGAAAACTGCATGCACGCATGCGGTCATGACACGCATACGTCAATGTTGGTCAGCGCTGCAAAACTTCTCAGTGAGCGGCGCAGCGAACTACCCGGTCGCGTGTTGTTTATGTTTCAACCTGGCGAAGAAGGCCACCACGGTGCGAAATTTATGCTTGAAGAGGGTTTACTGAATGTCTCAAAACAAAAAGACGGCAGCGAGTCGCCGATCAAAGCCGCCTATGCGTTACATATCACTACTTCCATGCCTGCTGGAATGGTCGGCACTCGTGGTGGACCAGTGATGGCTTCGAGTGATGTTGTTTCAATAACTATCACCGGCAAGGGCGGTCACGCTTCTGAGCCGTTTAGAACTCTTGATCCGATACCAGTGGCGTGCGAAATTGTGCAAGCACTGCAGATGATGATCACCCGCCGAATTGAAACTTTTGATCCGGCAGTTGTGACGATTACAAAATTGATTGCCGGCACCACGACCAATGTGATACCAGAGACTGCTCAAATTGAAGGGACGATTCGTGCGGTGAGTGAAAAGACTCGCAAAAAAGTTCACGATTCAATTCGTCGTGTTGCTGAAGGCATTGCCACTGCGTATGAAATGCAAGCCGCAGTCGAAATCAGACTCGGATATCCGGTGACCGTCAACGATGCGCCTAGCGTCGATTTCGCACTTGATGTTGCCGAGTCACTTTTAGGCGAAGGCAAAGCAGTGCACATGCCGTCACCGGTTATGGGTGCCGAAGACTTCAGTTATGTTTTGAATAAAATCCCTGGTGCGATGGTATTTCTAGGTGGCACACCACAAGGCGTAAACCCAGCAACCGCCGCACCGAACCATTCGAACCGTGTGATGTTTGACGAAGCTGCAATGGCTCACGGCGTTGCACTTTATTCGGCACTGGCTCTGCGCACACTCGGCGTAACACTGAACTAATTGTGACACGCCCACTACAGGGTGTCCGTGTACTCGACTTCACTCGAGTCTTATCCGGACCACATGCGACAAGAATGCTGTGTGATCTCGGCGCAGATGTGATCAAAGTCGAACAACCCAGTGGAGACTTGACTCGGTTTTCAAGTCCGCGCGTCAACTCAAACGCAACATATTTCATCCAACAAAATGTCGGCAAACGAAATATCTCGCTTGATTTAACAAAGCCAGAAGCGGTTGATTTAATTACACAACTAGTTGACAAATGCGATGTTGTGATTGAAAACTTTCGGCCTGGTGTGATGAAGCGAATGAATCTCGATCACCTAACGCTGCGTACAAAATATCCAAAAATTATTTACGCCTCAATAACTGGCTATGGCAATACGGGCCCATGGGTTGATCGTCGCGCTTATGCCCCAGTGATTAATGCTGAAATGGGTTTAACTAAGCGTCAGGGTGACGCGCGAAATGGTGAGTACGCAAATGACCCGTTTAGTCACGGTGATGTTTATACAGCGATTGAGTGCGCTTCGGCAATCTTGGCGGCACTGTTTCAACGCGAGCGCACTGGTGACGGTCAATATATTGATCTATCTATGGCGCAAACTTTGCTATATGTCAACGAACATGCACACGACGCACTTTGGGATCAACCTGTTTCGCCTGACGCAATTCGCTCGTTTCGACCAGAAGATTATCCAGTGTTAAAAACTAAAGATGGAGTGATCTCAATTGTCAGTGGACATCCTGCCGAACGCGGGACTTTTGATTTTTTTGTGGCTGCAATGCAAACACCGCACCTTCTAGACGATAAAAGATTCAAGAGTGTTGAAACACGGTTGGCTAACCTGCCTGCGCTGATGAGACTACTTAAAGACTGGGCATTAACGATTGACACAGTTGACGAACTTGAACGACGACTCGCAGAACATAAGTTAGCGATGGGTCGGCTTCGTAGTGTCAGTGAAGTTGCACAAACCGACTGGGCTCAACAGCGCAACGCATTCATTGAAGTCAGCGATCGCGCTGAGGGAAAAGTCAAACTTCCCAACTCACCGTGGATATTTTCGGGATCCGACACATCAACGCGTGGTGAAATTAAATATCGTGGCGAAGATAATGCTGATGTTTTAAGCGAACTACTCGGAATGTCTGATTCACAGATCAAAGATTTATACGGTCGCGAAATTTTGTCACAACGCGGACCAACTAAAAAGCCTTAACGACCTGAGTGACCAAACCCACCGCCACGATCTTCACCTGCTAATTCATCCACGACATCCCAAGAAGTTGAGACAACTTGTTGAATAATTAATTGCGCGATCCGGTCACCGCGCGTAACTTGATAGTCAATCTTCGGGTCAGTATTTATCATGATCACTTGAAGCTCGCCACGATAACCACTATCAATAATTCCAGGCGTGTTTACAAGTGTTACTCCATGTTTTAATGCCAGTCCACTGCGCGGAACTACCTGTCCAAAAAAACCAACAGGAATCGCCACCGCAATGCCGGTCGGCACCAGCACTCGTCCACCAAGTGCAGGCAAAACCGTATCTACGCGAGCATGTAAATCGATGCCAGCGTCACCTGCGTGGGCTTGGGCTGGCAGTGGTAGATCTAGATCCAATCGCTTTACAGGTATTGAGATTTTTTGTTGGTTATTAAACGACGGATTTGCCACACTAGATATTAGA
>CAMAWU010000113.1 GCA_945862025.1 Ferrithrix thermotolerans DSM 19514
ATAACTGGCGGCGTTGACCCAATGCAAGAGCACGCCAAAGTAAACATATTGCCGAACGGAAGAGCGGTCGTTTACACAGGTACTTCACCACACGGGCAGGGACACGTCACTTCGTGGGCGATGATTGCCAGCAGTGAAACCGGCATCTCTATCGAAGACATAGATGTTGTGTGGGGCGACACAGATCTAGTGCCAAATGGTGGAGGCACAATGGGCTCACGTTCATTGCAACATGGTGGTGCTGCAGTGCAAAAAGTTTCAATAGAACTTGTTGATGAAGCACGAAAACTTGCTGCACGATTACTCGAGGCAAACGAGAGCGATGTCGTGCTGGATAAAAATACTGGTGCGTTTCATGTTGCTGGAACTCCAGCGATTTCAAAGTCATGGTCTGAAATCGCAACTGCCGCTGACATGAAAACTGGAATCACCCATGAAGGAATCTTCGTTGCAAGTTCTGCGACGTTTCCGTTTGGCGCTCACGTGGCCATTGTTGAAGTTGACATAGAAACTGGCCAAGTAAAGCATCGTCGACATATCGCGTGTGACGACGCGGGCAAAGTTGTTAATCCACTTATTTTGGATGGTCAGATTCATGGCGGTATCGCCCAAGGAACAGCACAAGCATTGCTCGAAGAGTTTCGCTATGACCAAGATGGCAACCCGATAACGACAAACTTCGGCGACTACACATTTATTTCTGCAGTCGAACTACCGAGCATTGAAGTTGTGCACATGGAGACACCGACTTTTATAAACCCGCTCGGCGCAAAAGGCATCGGTGAATCGGGTTCAATCGGTTCAACACCAGCAGTGCAATCTGCAGTGATTGACGCGCTGTTGCATTTGGGTGTTCGTCACATTGACATGCCAACAACGCCAGAGCGTGTTTGGTCAGCAATTGCCAATGCCTCCGCTTAATCAGAGCCGGTGAATTTCTCGTAATATCTCAGGGTGACAGACACGCCGATAATCGCAGAAAATCTTGTCCGCCACTTCGGTGATGTACAAGCAGTCAAAGGAATCAACTTAGAAGTTAAAGCCGGTGAAATATTCGGCTTTCTTGGGCCAAACGGTGCTGGCAAAAGCACGGTAGTACGCATGTTGACAACTCTTTTGCGCCCAACTTCTGGTACTGCACACGTTGCGGGTTTTGACGTAGTCAAAGACGCCGACAAAGTGCGACGCAGTATCGGTGTTGCATTGCAAGATGCAGCGATTGATCCGTTGATGACTGGTGCAGAGTTGCTTTCGTTGCAGGCTGTTCTTTACGGAATTCCATCGACGATGATGAAAAAACGTTCGGATGAATTACTTGAGCGCGTCGGTCTAACCGCTGCTGCATCGCGCCGTGTATCAACATATTCAGGCGGCATGCGTCGCAGACTTGATCTTGCACTTTCGTTGATTCACCAGCCGACTGTTTTGTTCTTGGATGAGCCCACGACTGGTCTTGACCCAATGAGTCGCCTTACGTTGTGGGAAGAAGTTCGTCGTCTGAATAAAGAAGGCACGACCGTAATGTTGACAACACAATATTTGGAAGAGGCTGATCAACTTGCAGACAGAATTGCGATCATTGATCACGGCAAAATTGTTCGCGAAGGAAAACCAGTCGATTTGAAAGCAAGCGTTGGCGCGCCGACTTTAATTATCAAAACCAATATTGACCAAGCCGAAAAAGCCAAAACTGTGCTCAGTACTTTTGGTGACTTGCGGCCTGGCGCTGAAGGTGCCCTGGGTGTTGGTCTGCATGGCGGTGCATCGCAAGTTACAGATGTTGTGCGCAAGCTCGACGAAGCTGGTGTGCACGTACAACATCTCGAAATCAACGAGCCAAGTTTGGATGACGTTTTTGCCGAAGCCACTGGTTACCGCCTTGAAGGCTCAGACAATGCACCATCAGCTGGCGATAACGGCGACGAAGAGCCAGCGAAGAAAAAACGCCGTGGACGTAAATGACAACAAATTCAATTCGTCAAACTCTCGCCCTAGGTAAGCGCTCAACACTTGAGCTTTTTCGCCAGCCGGCAATTGTCCTGCCGAGCATGATCTTTCCATTGTTTTTTTCATTTCTTGGAAACTCTTCATTCGGGCGCACGACATCACTACCTGGGTTTCCAAAAGTTTCGTCGTATCTGCAATTTCAACTTGCAGGAACGATTGTTCAAGGTGTTTTATTTGGTTCAGTAACAGGTGCGGCGGCATTAGCAACTGATATTGAAAATGGTTTCTTTGATCGTCTTCTTGCTTCGCCAACATCTCGCACTGGCATTTTATTTGGTCGTTTAGCAGGAAGTGTTTTGTTTGGAGCATTTTCAACTGCCGTTTTTATTTTCGCATTACTTCCATTTGGCGCAGACGTTTCAGCGGGCATTCGCGGGATCATTGCCATGATCATCAGCGGCGCTTTAATTTCACTGGCAGTCGGTGCTTTGATGTCATCTGTTGCACTTAAAACTGGATCTTCGGAAGCAGTTCAAGGCACCTTCCCGCTGTTATTTATTCTGTTGTTTTTTTCGAGCGCATTCTTCCCGCGCGAAACTATGAGCGGTATTTATAAAACAATCGCTGGTTTTAATCCAATTTCTCACCTTGTTGAAGGCATTCGCGCACTATCACTTGACGGCTTTACTGCATCAGCAACGGCGCGGGCAGTTCTTGTGCCGTTTGCAATTGCGATTGTTGCGTTATTTATTGCAAATTCACAGCTGAATAAGCGTCTCAGGTCAAACTAATGAACACTGCAACTGGCACATCGACTATCACATCAACTAGCACGATGATTCACGAAAAAGATCTTCATACAACCACGATGCGCAGCGCCGGACAATTAATAAAACGCAGTTTGATTAATACTCGCCGGCTGCCATCAGCATTTATCCCAACTTTGGCTATGCCGATTTTCAATATGGTTTCTTTCTCTGGAACATTTTTTGCATTAACGAAACTGCCGGGGTTTCCAACTGATAGATCTATCAATTGGTTCATGCCACTTGGGTTGGCAATGGGTTCTGCGTTTAGCGGAGTTGGACTTGGGTTTTCTTTAATCCGCGATTTAGAAAATGGTTTCTACGATCGCTTACGAATGTCGCCAACATCTCGCATCTCGCTAATTGTCGGCCCAGTGCTGGCCACATGGATTCGAGTGACATTGGTTGCAATTTTTGTGTTCATTGTCGGAGGATTACTAGGTGCAAGACCTACTGCTGGAGTGCTGAGTTATGTTTGTTCGCTCGTCGCAGCACTCGGCATTTCAACAATCGGTGCAGGCTGGGGTTTAGGTTTGGCATTTAGATTTCAAGACATGCGTGGTGCAGCAATCATGCAACTTTCAATTTTTTTGACAATGTTTATGTCAACCGCGCAAGTGCCATTAAATGTGATGACTGGGTGGCTCCATGCTGTTGCTCGAATTAACCCAATCACGAATATCTTTCGCTTGTCACGATCTGGCTGGGTAAATGAATCTTCGACAGGCTATATGAGTTGGTCGAATGCATATGGCGGGCTTATCGCTATTACGGTTTTAAGCGTTTTAAGCCTGATATTTGCCGTGCGAAGCCTGCAAAAAATAGACAAATAGCAGAATTTGTGAATTTGTGCCCAATGGGGGCATTATTGAGATAGTCGGCAGTACTTCAAAAATTGAAATTGCTCGCCGAAA
>CAMAWU010000114.1 GCA_945862025.1 Ferrithrix thermotolerans DSM 19514
GCCAAGGGCAAGTCGCTTCCAAAGTTTTCTTTGACTACGAGTGCACTGCAAGACATCACCAATAAAGACATCGCTGGCAAGCGGGTAATTTTCAATATTTTCCCAAGTATCGACACTCCAACTTGCGCCTCGAGCACCCGAAAATTCAACGAGATTGCATCTTCGCTCAGCAACACCGAGATCTACTGCGTTTCAGCCGACTTGCCATTCGCCCAAGGACGCTTCTGCGCTGCTGAAGGATTGGCAAACGTCAAAACTGCATCGTCATTTAGGTCAAACTTTGGCGCAACATTCGGTGTCAATTTAACGAGCAGCGTTCTAAAAGGTGTAATGGCTCGTGCGGTTATCGTCGCCGATGAAAAAGGCAAGATTCTGCACACCGAACTCGTCAGCGAAATCGCCAACGAACCAAATTACGACGCAGCGATTGACTCTCTGCGTTAATAGGAATCGTTAGAAAACAGCTTTAGATACCCAAAAACTTGTCGAGTCCAAGGGTGAATCCCTTGTTCTCGGCAATTTTTTTGCATGCCAACACTACGCCTGGCATAAAGCTTGCGCGATCGATCGTGTCGTGACGAATTGTGAGTGTTTGACCTTGCGTGCCTAATACGACCTCTTGATTCGCAACAACGCCACGCATGCGAACTGCATGAATCGGTATGCCGGCTGCCGATTTTGCACCTCGTGCACCAGCAATCGCTTCGTGCGTTGTTGGATCTTTAGCCCAAGTACTGCTGGCCGCAGCCATTCGATTCGCAGTTGCAATTGCCGTGCCTGACGGCGAATCTGCTTTGCCGTCGTGGTGAATCTCGATAATTTCGGCAGTATCGAAAAATGGTGCGGCGATTTCAGCAAAGCGCATCATTAATACTGCGCCGATAGCAAAGTTCGGCGCAACGATGCAGTTGCTAGATGTAAACATCTTCTTAAACTCTGCAATATCTGCATCGGTAAAACCAGTCGTACCAACCACGGCATGAACATTGTGCATTGCTAACCAAGGCAAATTAATTCGAGAAGCAGCAGCGACCGTAAAGTCAACTGCAACTTCAACCTTTGCATCAGCCAGTGCACGCAGATCTTTGGCAATTGTTAAGCCTTCAACAATCGAACCAGAAGCAGCAGAGTCAACTGCCGCAACTAGTTCTAGATTTTGGTCGGCCGAAATTGCAGCGCAGACTGTTTGTCCCATCCGCCCCGCGGCACCAATAACACCGACACGAATTGTCATGTCAGTCGATGCCTATTGATCGTTTCGCAAATCGCGATCGAACTCTTCTTCGAAACTCACGCTGACTGCATCTGACGGCGCACTGCGATCATTAGAACGCGGACCACGATCATTTGAACGCGGACGATCATTGCGATCATTAGAACGCGGACGATCATTGCGATCATTACGTCCGCCACGATCATTTGAGCGCGAGCGATCACTTCTTTCTGGCCGTGGGCCACGCTCGCCATCACCTGACGAACCCCCTGCCGAACCCTTGATGACTTCGCCATCTGGGCCAATCAGACTGAGACTTACTTTGCCACGGTCATCAATATCATCAACTCGCACCTGAACTTCGTCGCCGATGTTAAGTACATCTTCAACTCGAGCCACGCGCTGACCGTTGCCAAGTTTCGAAATATGCACAAGGCCATCTCGACCAGGAAGAATATTTACGAACGCACCGAACGCCGCTGTGTTAACAACACGACCTGTATAAACAGCGCCGAGTTCTGCAGTCGGTGGATCAACGATCGCCAAAATACGGGCCTTGGCATCTTCAACTTTTGAGTTGTCTGGTGAGCCAATTGTGATGATGCCTGTTGCTCCGTCATCACTGACATTGATTTCTGCACCAGTCTCTTGTTGAATCGTGTTAATAACTTTGCCCTTTGGCCCAATTACTTCACCGACTTTGTCAAGCGGAATCGTAAATGTGACGATCTTCGGAGCGCTCTCATTAACCGTTGCACGTGGCGCATTGATTGCTGCATTCATCACATCGAGAATCTTCAAGCGTGCTTCTTTGGCCTGTTGCAATGCTTTTGCCAAAACATCACTTGGGATACCTTCGATTTTGGTGTCAAGTTGCAATGCAGTAACTGCATCGGCGGTGCCGGCAACTTTGAAGTCCATGTCTCCGAATGCATCTTCTGCACCGAGAATATCTGTCAACGCTGTGTACTTGCCTTGATCAAAAATCAAACCCATCGCGATTCCTGCGACTGGTGCAATAATCGGCACACCGGCATCCATCAAAGAAAGACTTGATGCGCAAACAGATGCCATTGATGTCGAGCCGTTTGACGACAAAACTTCGCTAACTAAACGAAGTGTGTACGCAAACTTTTCTTGACTTGGCACAACCGGAAATAACGCGCGCTCAGCGAGTGCACCGTGACCAATTTCGCGACGCTTTGGTGTACCGACGCGACCGGTTTCTCCGTTTGCCCATGGCGCCATGTTGTAGTCATGCATGTAACGCTTGGATGTCTCAGGCGTGATCGAGTCGATCATCTGGTTCATCTTTGGCATTGCCATTGTCAGAACGTTAAGCACTTGTGTCTCACCGCGCTGAAACAACCCTGTGCCGTGAGCAGTTGAAATCAAACCAACTTCTGCCGAAACCGGCCGAAGATCAGCAGGTCCACGACCGTCGATACGAATGCCTTCATCAACGACGCGCTTGCGCACTAATTTTTTAGTCAGCGAGCGAACTGCTTCTTTGATTTGCTTCTCTTGAGCAGGAAACTTATCTGCAAGTTCTGCAAGTGTTGCAGTTGTTACTGCATCAATTGCTTCGTTGCGATCACTCTTGAGTGCGATACGAATTGCTGGTTGCAACTTTGTTGTTGCAGCAGCTTCAACGGCTGAAAACAATTCGTCTGTGTAATCAAGCACTGGTGTGTACTTAAGTGGCTCGATTGCGCCACGAGTTGCAATCACGCTTGCGACGAGTTGACGCTGAAGTTTGATCGACTCTTTAATGAACGGCTTGCATGCTTCTAATCCGCTTGCAATCACTTCTTCGTTCACTTTTGGAGCGCCGTTGGCGTAATAAGTGAAACTCTTCTCGGTTCCGCCTGCTTCAACCATCATCACGGCAACATCGCCGTTATCAAGTTCGCGACCAGCAACAACCAATTCAAATGTCGACTCTTCGCCTTCTTCGAATGTTGGATGCGCAATCCAGTTGCCCTCTTGGCTGAACGCCAAACGCACAGCACCAATTGGGCCATCAAATGGAATGCCCGAGATCATGAATGATGCCGAGGCTGCGTTAATTGCCAACACATCATGAGGGTTAGTTTGGTCTGCACCAATAACGGTGATTACGACTTGAGTCTCGTTGCGGTAACCATCTGGGAAGGCTGGTCGCAACGGACGGTCTGTGAGTCGGCATGTGAGAATTGCTTGCTGACTTGGACGACCTTCGCGGCGAAAGAACGAGCCAGGGATTTTTCCGGCTGCGTATGCGCGCTCTTCAACGTCGACTGTCAACGGAAAGAAGTCAATGCCGTCACGCACGCCCTTTGCGGCGTTCGCTGTTGCAAGAACTGTTGTCTTACCGATTTTTGCTACTACTGCTCCTTG
>CAMAWU010000115.1 GCA_945862025.1 Ferrithrix thermotolerans DSM 19514
TGCGGCAGTTGACTTGCCACAACCAGACTCACCAACGAGCCCGTAAGCCTCGCCTGGCGCTATCGAAAGCGAAACATCACGCAACACCTGACGATCAATACCGCGAACAGTGTATGCAACTTCTAGATTGCGAAGCTCAAGAGTTGGAGTTGTGCTCATAGCTCAAACACTTCAAGAAGCGCATCAGAAATCAAATTGATGCTTACCGCAACCGATGCAATCGCGACAGCAGGAAACAACGTCGGCCACCAAATATTTGTAAAAATTTTGTCCCAGGTGTCGGCTACTTGAGTGCCCCAGTCAGGTGAACCCGCTTCAAGACCTACACCCAAAAATGAAAGTGTCGCCACAGCAAAGATCGCGTACCCGAGGCGAACTGTAAATTCAACAATTAAAGTCGGCAAAACATTTGGAAGAATTTCTCTGAAAAGAATGTGGGCTGTCTTTTCGGTCCGAAGCTTCGCGGCAGCAACATACTCAAGTTCTGACTCACCAAGAACTGCCGCTCTAACAGTGCGTGCGACGTTTGGAGTGAAAATAAAACCAATAATCAGAACGGTTATAACCGTCGATGATCGACCGATTGCAGCAACTGCCAACAATGCAATAATAATTACTGGGATCGCCGAGATCGCTTCAAGAATTCTCATCAAGATCATGTCAAATTTACCTTTTAGATATCCAGCGATCAGCCCCAGAGAAGCACCAACAAATGCGCCTAGTGCCGTAGCAATAAACGAAATGACCATGATGATTCTCGCACCGATGATCACTCGCGAATAGACGTCGCGACCAGTGCTATCTGTACCAAACCAAAACTTAAGCGAAGGGGGCGAATTTATTGATTCAAAATCCATTGCATCCTGGTCAAACCGAACCAGAAATTTTGAAAATATTGAACAGAAAATCCAAAAACCCAAAATTGATGCACCAACCACAAAGGCTTTGTTCTTTTTTAAGACGGCAAGGCGTTCTGCCAACACCAACTTTTTTGCTTCACTGTTCGTTGAATCTTTCACTCAGTAACCCTTTGTCTAATACGCGGATTGAGAACTGCAAACAACACATCGGCGATCAACTGGAAACAGATAATCACCAAACCGACTAGAAACACTGCAGTTTGAAGCAACGAAAAGTCTCTAGCCACCACCGCATCCATCAAAATATTGCCAAAACCTGGGTAATTAAAAACTCTCTCAATCGCAATTAGCCCACCGGCCAAATATGGCACCTGAGTTGCAATCACTGCAATTGTTGGGAGCAAAGCATTGCGCAATACATGCCGGAAAACAGCAGTCTTTCGCGATAAGCCCTTGAGAACCGCTGTGCGCATGTAATCAGAATCAAGCGCTTCGATTACACCTGCTCTGGTGATTCTTGAAATATACCCAAATAGTACAAATAACAATGCGATCGAAGGCAACAATAAGTGGTAGATGCTGTTAATAATGTTTGGATTTTCCTCATCCGGGAATGCCGAAACAGGGAAAACGCGTATCGCCACACCAAAGACAAGAATCAAAACTACCGACCATACAAACTCAGGGATTACTGCAGCAGACAAGCCACCCACCGTCAGAACTCTGTCAACCCGTTTGCCTCGATTCATCGCCGCGATGACTCCGCCCAAAATGCTTATCGGTGCAATCAAAATCAATGCAACTATTGCCAGCTGTGCAGACTTGCTCGCTGCTGGACCCAATATTTCTGACACAGGTTGCTCATATTGAAATGACATGCCGAGGTCTCCGGTCATAACCCCGCCAATCCAAACACCATATTGCACGACTAACGGCTTATCTAAACCTTTTTCTTTATTCCAAATTTCGTAGGCCTCAGGGGTTGCATCTCTTCCGAGAGTCTGCTTCGCGAGATCGCCGGGCATGATCGACATCATTATGAAAACAATCATTGAGACTATGAATAGCGTCACGAGCGATAACCCAATGCGCTTAGCAATAAATCTCAGCATAGAAATTTTAAGTTTAGCAATTTCAAATGAATATCCTTAAATGATTGAATAAATAAAAAAAGGGCCGACCTAGTTTCCTAGGCCGGCCCAAATTTTGTTTTTTATGAATTATGAACTCGCTATTAAGCGTTTTTACCAGATGACCAAATTGCACCCTGTTGGTTGTACTCAACACCCACAACTTTTTTCGAAGTTACAGAAACTCGTGTTTCGTTGTAAGCGACGATTATCGGTGTGTGCACAAGTGCGGCTTTTTGAATTGACGAGCTCGCAGCTTGCTTAGCCTTCGTTGTCAGAGCCGATTGCCAAGCGGTAATCGCAGCATCAAGTTCTGGTGCATCAAGGTAAGCAGGGTTCCAGTCACCTGAAGAGAACCACTCACGTGCAAGGTATTCGTCTGGAACTGGACGACCAGCCCATTCAGCAATACCGAACTCGCTTGCGAGCCACTCACCCTTGTTCTTAACTTTTGATCCCTTTACCGATGGGTAAACGGAATACTTGTACCAACGTGCTCCACCACCATCTGAACCGTCGAGATCAACTGTGCAGTCGATTCCGATTTCTTTGAGTGATGACTTGACAAATTGTGTGAACTTGTCAATGTCGTCACGCTTCCAGCTCTGAAGAGTAACTTTGAAACCGTTCGGTACACCAGCTGCAGCCATCAGCGCTTTTGCGGCGGCAATGTTTTTCGTGCGTACTGGAACTGTTTTATCTGCGGTTGGGAACGAATCCATTACTGAGTCGTTAGCAACTGTGCCGTAACCAGCCATTACGTTTTGTACGTATACTTGGCGGTCAAGGGACAATGAAATTGCTTCACGAACACGCTTGTCAGTCAATTGACCGATATCGCATCGCATGTGCATGTGCAAACCACCACAAGTTGCTACCTGTGTCTTGTAGTACTTGTTCTTTGGAATTGCATCTGCTTCTACTCCGGTTAGGAAGTGGATCGAGTCAAGCTTGCCTGTCTTCAATGCTGGGATTGCAGCACTGTTTGACACGTACTGGATTTGCTCCATCTTCTCAAACTGTGGGATTAGATCTTTCTTGAAGTAGTTCGGGTTCTTCTTGAACACGGTCTTTTCATTGATCTTGTGCGTCACCATGATCCATGGGCCAGCACTGTTCATCTTCTTGGTCCATGACTCGTCTCCCTTTTCGCCCTTCTTAAGCATGCAAAGGCCATAGTTGGCGCTTGACACTGCGTATGGGAAGTTGGCATTTGCCTTCTTCAAGTCAAAACGAATCGTTGTTGCATCAACTTTGACGATGCCTGCTGAAGTGCAGTCACCAAGTCGACCAGCTGATTGCGATTTGTTCGCTGGGTCAAGGTGCGACTGCAACGTGTAAACAACATCTGCTGCTGTGAGCGTAGAACCGTCATGGAACTTTACGTCTTCACGAATTGTGAAAGTCCAAGTCTTACCGCCATCGGTGCCCTTCCATTTTGTAGCAACACTTGGCACAAGTTGACCAGATGGTGCAACATCGCATAACCATGCTCCGACGGCGTTGAGAATCTGCAAAGATCCACCCTTGGTCATCCATGGTGCTGCAGGACCTTCTTGAGCTTGTGATGCCCACTTAAGAGTTGTTCCTG
>CAMAWU010000116.1 GCA_945862025.1 Ferrithrix thermotolerans DSM 19514
GCCGCATCGCAAGTTCTTGTAACGGTCGGTGGAAAGTACGCAGTGTTCGTTGCTTTTGCCGCGTTGTGCGACCCAGGCGATGAAGTGATTTGTCCGGCGCCTTATTGGACAACTTATCCAGAGGCGATCACGCTTGCAGGTGGCGTGCCCGTCATCATTGACACGACTCAAGAAACAGAATTCAAGGTCACGGTTGAACAACTTGAGCGTGCCAAAACTGCAAAGACAAAAGTTTTACTATTTGTTTCGCCGGATAATCCAAGTGGCGCTGTGTATTCGCGTGAAGAAACTATTGCAATCGGCAAGTGGGCTGTTGCAAATGACGTTTGGGTCGTTACCGATGAAATCTACGAGCACCTAACTTATGGCAAACATGTTTTTAGTTCGATGCCGACTCTTGTGCCTGAGATTGCTGATCGTTGCGTAATTGTTAACGGTGTTGCAAAAACTTATGCAATGACAGGCTGGCGTGTGGGTTGGATGATCGGGCCGCCAGATGTGATGAAGGCGGCAATCAACTTTCAAAGTCATACAACTTCGAATGTTTCGAATGTTGCGCAATACGCAGCGTTGGCAGCCGTTTCTGGTGACTTATCGGCAGTCGCGATGATGCGCGAAGCATTTGCTCGTCGCGGCGCGTTGATGCATGAGATGTTGAATAAAATACCTGGCGTCAGCTGCATGCAGCCGCAAGGTGCTTTTTATTGTTTCCCCGATTTTTCTGGGTTGCTGAATCGAAACTTGGGCGGCATAACTGCAGCAACAACTCTTGAGCTAGCCGATGTTGTGCTTGAGCGTGCCAAAGTCGCTTTCGTGCCGGGCGAGGCGTTTGGGTTGGCGCGCTATGCGCGCTTCTCATTTGCGCTTGGCGACGATGACCTGCGCGAAGGCATCAACCGCCTCGCCGCTTTCGTCAACGGCTAAATCCTAAGAATTACAAAAATCGTTTAGACTTTCGTGCATGTTGGCGAAAGTACTAGTCGCAATTCTGGCTGGATTTGCTATTGCGATACCTTCAACTTTTTGGCTCTTAAAAAAGGTACGAATCAAATCTAAAGTCCGCCATGTTCAAGTTTCATTGGCACTCGGTTTACCGAACTCCTTATTCATTTATCTTTTACAAACCAGTTTCGTGGTGCCCATTGTTATCATCACGGTCGCGTTTTCTCTCATCGTAGTTGCTCTTGAACTAACCCTCCGCCGTGTAGCCTCAAAAACTCCGGACACAAAAATCACTTTTGATAAAGGGAAAAACGGAACCTTAGTTCCATTCGAAGAGGCACGTGCCGCCGCAGGCTTATATCCAGATGACTACATGACAAGAGAATTTTGGCTTGAAATGAAAAGTTATACGTCAAGTAGAAGCGCACAAAAAAAGAAATTTAAAAGTGAAAATAGAGATTTCAATATCCAACAAACTCGACTTGACCTATTTTCTAGCATTAATTTTCATGGTGATCAATACGAGGTGAAGAATGGTCGGAGATTCACAACCGATTCTCCTCAAATAATTGATAGTAAATTATTTTGTTTAGGAAATTCCACAACCTTTTGTGAAGAAGTGCCAGATCGTCTTACATACCCATCCTTCCTTCAGAGGAAAATGAACGCCCATGATCTTTCTATCAAAGTCACTAACTCTGGTGCTGCTCCTGCAACTTTGTTTGATGCCGTTGGTTCGTTTTCTTCTAGAGGAGATTATGGACTTTCCTCGAAGGACATCATTGTAATTTTTTTTGGTGCGAATGAATGTGGTTGGATTTCTCAGTTATCTGGTGCTCGGGCCACTGCTGAGATTTGGCTTTGGTTGAGAGCTTTAGGTGGATTAGCAAATTTTGATTTTCAATTGCCAACATGGCTTTATTTAAAGTTGAGCCCACTCGGTTTTCGTAAGTTCTCACGATCTGCCGTGAATGAAACGATCAGGATCTTAACTAACGCATATGAAAACTATTCAAGACAAGGTGTTGAAATGATTGCCGTATTGCAACCAAATATTTACACGCTGCACGCGAAGTCCGAATATGAAAAGAAATTAGAAAGACGATTTTCGCAAGATATGAAAACTTTAGTCCAGGATGCCTACAAACGATTTGAGTTTTGGATTGAATCCGCTCCATTTGGGGTTTCCGCGACGCACATTTTTGACAACTCAAAAGATTCAATATTTTTGGACTGGACTCATGTAAACGCGAGGGGCAACGAGGTGATTGCACAGTTCATTTTTGACGAGCTCAAAAAGCGCGAGTTGATTGGTGGAGTAAGCGAAGCATGAAGCTGTCATTAAGTTTTCTCAAAAATTATTAAACCGAATACCTAGACGTTTCTTAAGGAAACGGGGCGGTGAAGACGAACAAAAACCATTTAACTATCAGCTTTTTTAGCTTGGTTACCAAGTTACTGAGCGCTTAGTGCGATAAGAATTAGTGTTTCGCTGACTTGTTCGGCGGCACCGAGTACATCGCCGGTAATTCCACCGATTTTTTTGATTGACCACCAACGAATTGTTGCAGCGCCAACAATCGTGGCGCCTACTACTGCAACCGACCAGAGTCCGAGTATAAAAACCACTAAAAATAGTGAAACGACGAGTGAAATTATCGTAGGTAACCGACGGAGACTTTTAACATAATCAGATCCAAGACCTTCATGTCGAGCAAGTGAAGTGGTCAGCATTAGTGCAAGCGCACCTGCGCGCGCCAAACAGTGCGCAGCGATTGCTGCAGTAAACATTTGTTGTGGCGTAATTGCGCTTAAGGCACAAACTCGAAGCAAGATTGAACCGCACATGGCAGCGACTCCGTACGAACCATGCAGCGGATCTTTAAGAATACGGAGCCGATCTTCGGTAGACCACCCACCAACAAAAGCATCAGCAATATCGGCAAGTCCGTCTTCATGAAATGCTCCAGTAACCACAACGCCGACTAAAACTCCAACAGCTGCACCTACTAATGGGGTCGTGAGATTGCTGACACCCCATGCAACCCCGCCGACGATTGCACCCACAACAACGCCGACGATTGGAAACCACGGTGCCGCGAGACCGATCGATGGTTCATGTTTATGTCGCACTGGGATTCGTGTTAGAAAACTTAGCGCGACAAAAAATCCACGGAATAATTTCATGACCCAAACCATTCGGCGAATGTTGGCACATCAACTACTCCAGCGCAGGCCATTTTGACGAGCGGAACAGCAGCCATTGCTCCACTGCCTTCACCGAGTCGCATATTTAGGTCTAGCAAGTAAGGCTTTTTTAAATAGTCAAGTACTTTACGATGACCAGGTTCGCCAGAACAGTGACCGATCCAACAATGATCAAGAGATTTTTGATTGATCTGAAATAAAACAAGTGCAGCTGCTGTGACTACATAGCCGTCAAGAATCACCGGCAAGCGGCGCATTCGCGCAGCAATGATTGCTCCAGCCATTGCTGCGAGTTCTGTGCCACCGACTTCGCGCAATAGCTCGAGCGGGTCGCTAATATTTGCGACACGCGATGTGGCGCGCTCAACCGCCAAAACTTTTCGGCCAAAACCTTCGTCATTGACACCTGTCCCACGACCGACCCA
>CAMAWU010000117.1 GCA_945862025.1 Ferrithrix thermotolerans DSM 19514
AGCCTCAGCACTATTTGACATGTTGGATCGCGCTCAACGATGTGACTATCGAAAATGGTTGCCCGCAAATCATCTCAGGGCTTCACAAAAATGGAACTCTCTCGCACTACTTTGTGCCGACTCTTGGCTACGAATGCTTCGAAAATCCATCATCCACACCGGTTGTTGCCGAGATCAAAGCCGGTGGAGCAGTTTTCTTTTCGTCACTGACTCCGCATCTCACTGGGCCGAATAGTTCAAATAATGTGCGCAAGGCATACATCGTTCAATATGCGCGACACGATGCTGTGGTTCTTGAAGGCAACTCCGCCGATGGTGCGCCAACCGGTAGTCACACGATTGCGAGCGAGCCTCGGGGCATGGCCGTGCTCGAATCAGGCCAAATCTGCGCTAATTAATTTAGCTGGGTATTCAAAAGCGCTTCTTGAGCGCGAATATTGCGCATTGCTTTATCTGAGAAATACTTACCGTGCGTAATCGCCATTGTCTGTTCAGAATCAGCGCAGAGCATCACGATTTCAATATTGTCATCAGCATTTCTCTCTTCAAGCTCACTCATTCGTTCAGAAGCAGTCGGGCCTTCGTCTTCGGTAAAGCGGTCAATACTCAATAGCAAACCTTCGCGACGAGCGTACTTAACGACTACAAGCATGCTCATAACTATAGGCTCCAATCAGTTTCAGACATTAGCGATTTAAGCTCAAAGAGTTGTTGTTCAATCTCAGCAATTTCATTCAAAGCTAGGAGATTATGGTTATATCCAACCTTGCCAATCTTCTTTGACGATTCATCTAAACCAGTAGCAATCTGCTGAATCAACGACTTTGCATGGACAGAAAATTGGTCTAACTCCAGACTCAGGCCGTAACGAAATCCTCGACCCACAAGTTCGCCAAAGGCCTCACTGGTTGTAGCCCAAAAGTCTTGTAGCTGTGTACGCACTTGTACCTCAGAGATCAAACCATCCTGACGAAGCTCAATATGCACCGCTCGATATCCGTGATTTGGTAGCACTCTGCGATCAATAATTCTATAACCACCATTCAAGTGCAACGCCAAAATCTCAGTAACTACCGAGTCCTGAATTTCAAAACTGTTTGGAATGACTATTCGACAACCGATTAT
This sequence comes from Ferrithrix thermotolerans DSM 19514, assembly GCA_945862025.1. Taxonomy (GTDB): domain Bacteria; phylum Actinomycetota; class Acidimicrobiia; order Acidimicrobiales; family Ilumatobacteraceae; genus BACL27. Next base: position 1,126 of record CAMAWU010000117.1, read on the forward strand.
GTCTCGAATTTGGCTGAGTCGTATATTTGTCCTAATTAACTTCTCACGAACAGTTCGGTAATTCTTGAGACGCCCAGTTACTTTGTAATTGCGAGAGCCAAAGTTCTGTCGCAGCGTTGCTTGAAGTTCAATAAATGCAATGCGCCATGTGCCACGCATCAAATGCAATAGCTTCCAGTCGGCTGGGGTCATCGTGTCGGTTCGAATTGCTTCACCAAGTAGGTCTATTTGCTTGGTTGATTGCAGCACACACCGATGTGTGCGTCCGAGAACTCAGATGGAGATTGGTGGTTGGCGGTTAAGTAGAGTGAAAATGTGGTTGAGTCGACGAAAGTTTTCGTGCATGGAAATCCTGAGACGTCAGCGATTTGGTCGCCACTCGTAGACGAGTTACGCAAAAGCGGCATCAACAATATTGTTTTGTTAACACCGCCAGGTTTTGGCGCACCAACCACAAAGGGTTGGGGTGCATCAGTAAACGAATATCGCGATTGGCTTCTCGGCGAACTCGACAAGATCAACACACCGATCGACTTAGTCGGTCACGACTGGGGCGCAGGTCATGTGTTTGGTGTTTTAGCGGCGCGGCCAAACTTTGTTCGGTCATGGGCAACTGATTGCGGCGGCCTAATACATCTTGATTATCAATGGCATGACGCTGCACAAGGTTGGCAGGCACCTGACATCGGCGAAAAAATGGTTGCTGGCATGGTCGCAATGTCGGCTGAACAATTCGCGGATTATTTTTCGTCGCTCGGCATGACTCGCGAAGTTGCATTCGAAGTCAAGACGCATCTCAATGATGAATTCGCACGATGCATTCTCGGCCTTTATCGCGACGCGGCACAACCGGCGATGATCAAACTCGGAGAACGGTTTACGGCCGCGTCACCACAGAACGGTCTGGTAATTATTGCCGCCAACGATCACTTCGCGGGGTCTGCAGAACAAATGCAAGAAGTTGCCGCGGGCGTCAAAGCGAAGGTTGCAAATATCCCAGATGCAGGACATTGGTGGATGATTGAACGCCCGGCGCTCGCCGCATCAATATTGATTGAGCATTGGAAATCGTTCAACAACTAGCTATTAGACGAAAAGTGCGCTACTAACACGCAAACTGATAAAACTTTATTGTGACATTCATATTGGCGATTGACCAAGGTACTTCATCCACGAAGGCAGTAGTCGTTGATGGCGAGGGAAAAATCCACGGATTGGTCGAAATTGCTGTTGAAGTGATGACAGATACAAATGGTGGAGTCGAAGCTAATCCTCAAGAATTATTACAAAGCGTAATCACTGCTGGTCAACAAGCGCTTGCTAAATGTGGCAATCCAAAACTCAGCGCAGTCGGACTAGCAAACCAAGGCGAGACGATTGTCGCGTGGTCGCGCAGCACGGGAGTTGCGCAACATAACGCAATCGTGTGGCAGGATCGTCGGTCGGTTGAAATTTGCCGCAGTCTTAATGAACGCACTGCGCAAGTCGAACAAATTACCGGAATGCAAGTCGATCCTTATTTTGTCGCTCCAAAGATTGCTTGGCTTGCCCCGCGCCTCGAAAATGCAGCGACCGATACTGTGATTACAACTTCAGATGTGTGGCTATTGCACCAACTTTGTGGTTCGTATTCAACTGATGTCAGCACAGCATCTCGCACATTGCTCACTGATTTAAGCACACTCAAGTGGAGTGACGAGTGTGCAGAAATCTTCGGCATTGACGCAGCGAATCTTCCCGCGATTCATGACAACGATGCAGTGCTCGGTAGTACAACGCAATTTGGTGGCGATATCCCAGTTGTAGGTACATGCGTAGATCAGCAAGCCGCACTGTTTGCCGAAGGTTGCCACAGAATTGGTGAGATGAAATGTACATACGGAACTGGTGCATTTTTGTTGGCGAATTCTGGCAAACATCCGCATCGCAGTAACTCTGGTCTTACTCCATGCGCAGCATGGAGACTCAACAACGAAACTTCTTGGTGTCTAGATGGCCAGGTGTACACAGCAGGAAGTGCAATTTCGTGGTTGATTGAAATTGGTGTGATCAACTCCCCCGAAGAAATAGATTCACTATGTGCAACTGTCACCGACACCAACTCGGTGACTTTTGTGCCAGCACTTGCAGGACTTGCTGCACCGTGGTGGCAACCAACTGCAACTGGACGAATGGTTGGACTAACCATGTCAACAACCAAAGCACACCTTGCGCGAGCAACATTGGTAGGTATCGCCGCTCAAGTTGCACTACTCGCACGGGCAGCAGCACGCGACCTCGGCGTCACGACGCAAGTTCTGAAAGTCGATGGTGGCTTAACACGAAGTACGAGTCTGCTGCAGATTCAAGCAGACCTTGCTCAATGCCCGGTTCAGCC
>CAMAWU010000118.1 GCA_945862025.1 Ferrithrix thermotolerans DSM 19514
CCCATCAAACCAAATTGCACCAACCACTCTGGTTCGACTTCGGCATTAGCGCCTGCATCGAGCAACACTGTAGGTGTCGTGCCAGGCGCAGGTATCGGTGTAGCGATCGCTGGTCGCTTGACGCCTGCGATACGCCCCATTCGTAAAAGTGCTGACGCCATAGTTGCGCCAGTATTGCCCGCAGAAATCATTGCGCTGGCTTTGCCATCACGCACTGCTTCGGCTGCACGCACAAGTGTTGAGTCTTTTTTGTTACGCACTGAGCTAGCCGCATCTTCGTGCATTTCAATTAGTTCGCTTGCAATGATTAGTTCGAAGCCTTCACAACCCACAAGATCGCTTGGACCAACAAGAACAATTGGTATACCGGCAGCCAGTGCTTCACGCGCACCTGCAATTATTTCGTTTGGCGCCTTGTCACCCCCAAGGGCATCAACGGCAATCGGCAGCATCGTTAAAACAAACGACGCGATTGCTCGAAATTAACTCGCGTCAACAACTACGGCGACGCGACCTTTGTACCAACCACAACCGCCACAGACGACATGTGGTCGCTTGGCAACACCACAGCGTGGACAAGAACTTGCGCTTGGCGCCTTGAGTTTCCAGTTGGCTGCCTGTCGCATCCGACCCTTGGATTTAGATTTCTTTTTCTTCGGTACTGCCATCGCGAACTCGGCTTTCAGGTATCTGTCGGTTAAAAATTCAGATCATTGAACTAGCAAGAAAAACTAGCTAGAACGACTTGCAAGGCTAGCGTCCGTGGTCGTCTTTCGTGCCACCAGCCTCACGAAGCACATCCAAGACTGCCCACCTGTCGTCTCGCTGTTCTCGAGAACAAGAGCATCGGGCGGTCTGAAGATCTGACCCACACTGCGGGCACAACCCTGGGCAATCGGCGCTACAAAGTGGCGCCAGCGGCACAGCCAGCAAAACATTCTCGCGAGCCATTTCAAGTAAATCCAACTGCTCCCCGGTGATTGGATAAGCATCTGGATCGCTGATCACAGCTTGATACAACTCTTGCACCTCAACTTCTGCCTGACCGCTCAGAGGTCGTAGACAACGACGGCATTCAAAGCTCCACTCGGCGCGCAGGCTTCCGTGCACGACTATGCCGTCGGTCAGCGCTTCAAGCGTGAGCGAAACTTGCACTTGTGACCCCACAATAATTCGGGCATCATCAAATTTGAATATCTCAGATTCAATCTGACGGTCAATTTCGCGAACACTTCCTGCACGGCGAAGAAGCTCAGCAACATTAACGACGAGTGGTGATGACATTATCTATGAACTTTCAAATACTAAATTATTTTTATTACAGCGTAATTTTTTGATCAGATATTTTATAAATCGTCATCTTGGTCAAACAACTGAATTGTCTCATTCTCAAGTGAAACTTGATTCGGCGGTCGATTCGCCGCCGCTGTCATCTGTACACGACCCTCGGCGACTGTTTTCACAAGACGGTTTAACAACACTTCGAAGCTCCCTAAACGGCGGTCTAAGAAATCTTCAGTCTCGCTCTTAAGTCGTCGCGAGTCTTCATTTGCTGCTTCCTTGACACTACGAGCGCGCACCTCTGCTGCCTTTACAACTTCAGTGCGTTGCACCATTCGCGCAACCTTGACACGACCTGCTTCTAAAATTTCGTCGGCTTCAATTTGTGTTTTCGCGAGAAACTGATCGCGTTCGGCAAGCATCCAGCGAGCTTCGGTGATTTCGGCAGGCAAGCAATCGAGTGCGTCTTGCAAGATTTCAAGAATTTGCTCACGGTTGATCTTTGGAGCACTCGACAATGGCGCATTGGGAGCGTTCGAAATTAAATCGATTGCATCCCTCAAAAATGACTCGGTGTCACCGAGGTTGACGGGCACGACATCATTTCCGTATTGCACTCCCGCTTCACCAAAGATTTCAAAGTCGTCGTTTGACATCTTCTAAATTCTACTTTTCCCGTTTTGAAATTGCATTCTCAACATTATTTGGGACCAAAGTCGAAATATTTCCGCCATAGTGAGCAATTTCACGCACATAACGGCTACTAATAAAGGAGTTCGCGGGCTGAGGAATTAATAAAACTGTTTGAATTCCACTGACCGCAGCATTGGTGTGAGCCATCTGAACCTCAACATCTAAGTCCATTACATTTCGCACACTCTTCACAATGCAATCAGCGCCTAGTTTTTTTGCCGCATCAACAGCGAGCCCACCAGCAGCGTGAACCGAAACACCTTTAATCGTGCTCGTCGAAGCCTTGATCATCTCGACGCGCTCAGAAATGCTGAACATTCCGGCAGGCTTCTCAGGGTTGTGCATCACTGCAACAATCACTTCATCAAATAGTTCGGCTGCTTGACGAATAATGTCAATGTGCCCAAGGTGAACGGGGTCGAAACTTCCAGGAAACATCACTTTCATCTGGATGTTTATGGTATCTGCCTCAAATAGGTGACATGGGTGCGCCCATATCGCTTTGATCGCACTGACTCCCAGCCCTGAATTCCATTGATTTCACGGTTGCTCTCGGCAACTACGAGTGGCGCCGTGATATTGGTTAGTAGCCCCTGCCAATCCCGATATTCATATGGCGGGTCAACCATTACCAAATCAATATCAGCAACTTTTGCTGCCGCGATAGAAGCATCACCGCGGATCACAGTTGCGCGATCATCAAGACCGAGTTTTTTTATATTGTCCTGCAAAGTTTTCAATGCGTCCCGATCGCGTTCAATGAAAGTGCAGTGTTTTGCTCCACGCGACAATGCTTCGATGCCTAAAGCACCAGATCCCGCAAACAAATCTAAAACTCGCGCATCAACGATCGCATTAAGACTGGTCAATGCATTGAAGATCGCCTCGCGGGCCATATCTGTCGTCGGTCTAGTGGTGTTTCCCTCTGGAGCCAAAATTTTTCGCCCGCGCAACTCGCCTGCCACCACTCGCATCTCATCACGCTATTGACAAAAAGTCGCCACCAATAGTGGTTGACTTACCTTATGGAATTTGGCCCCGCCGAGCCACCAACCGAATCGATCATTTGCGTTGATTGCGGAGGCACTGCGCATCTGTTAACACATCCACCCGAAGATGGATTGTGGCAAGTTGGTGAGGTCGTCGCCTATCGCTGCAGTGAGTGCCTTGACCGTTGGGATCTCGTACTCGCCCCAGAAGGCGAATAATCAAAGTATTTTCAGAACTAATTTTTAAACAGAAACTCTTCTTCGTCTGGAGTCAGCAGTAGATCAATCTCTTGGCGAATTTCGTTGTGATTTTTAAGAGTTGGGTCAGCGTTGATTATTTCGAATGCGGTCGTTCGTGCAAGTTCAATCAAATCTCTGTCAAGGCGCAATGACGCAAGTTTTAAATCGCTTCGCCCTTTTTGAGCTGTATTCATGATCGTGCCTTCGCCACGCAACTCAAGATCAACTTCAGCCAGATAAAAGCC
>CAMAWU010000119.1 GCA_945862025.1 Ferrithrix thermotolerans DSM 19514
ATATCTATGCCTGACTTTCTAACAAACTATGCACAGACTCAGCCCAACAAGTTGGCTGTGATTGATGACCGACCAAATGGCAAAATTCGCACACTGAATTGGCAGCAACTTAATGAAGAAGCGAATCGTCTGGTCAATGTGCTGACCGACATTGGCGTCACCGAGCCTGGTGAAAAAGTTGTGTGGTGCGGGCAAAACTCTGTTGGTGTCGTCGTAATGACAAATGCTGCGCGAAAACTTGGCATTACTTCAGTGCCACTCAACTACCGATTGAGCGATGATGAGTCGGCATATGTCACAGATCACTGCGATGCCACAGTTGTCTATGTAGACGCCGAAAACGCGGCAACATTTGAGCGAATCCGTGATCGAATTCCGAAGGTTAAAAAAATTCTGGTTTACGACGGAGTTGCACCCGCATCAATGCTTTCGTGCGATGAACTAATGGCAGCCGCGTCGCCGCTTGAGCCAGCCATAATCGCAAGCCGTGAACCAGGTGCAACAATGATTTACACATCGGGCACCACGGGCAAACCAAAAGGTGCGTTGCGCACTTCGCGCACGAGCCCAGAGCAAGGTTTGGCGCTTGCTCAGTTGCTCGGCGCGTCACCAAACGATATTTATCTGACAACCGGCCCGCTTTATCACAGTGGCCCCGGTGGTTTTATGGTCACCGCGTTGGCATTTGGTCAGACGATTATTACGCAGCGCAAATTTGATCCACAAGATTGGTTGCGACTAGTTGATAAATATAAAGCGTCAACGACATTTAGCGCGCCGACACCGATTCGAATGATCTGCAATCTGCCACCTGAGATCAAGAAAAATTACAATGTCTCATCAATGCGATGCATGGTCGCCAATGCTGCACCGTGGAGCATGACGCTCAAGAAAATGTATCTAGATTATTTTCCTGCGATTTCGCTCTACGAGATTTATGGATCAACCGAACTTGGCGTAAATTGTGTGTTGCTGCCAGAAGATCAGTTACGAAAGCCTGGCTCATGCGGCAAACCATCGCCATTAGTTGAGATTAAATTATTCGACGATGACAGTAATGAAGTGACTGGTTTCGGCCCGCAACAAACGGGTGAGTTATACGTCAAGAGCCCGTCGGTATTTGCTGATTACTATAAACAGCACGACAAATATGTTGCCGATCAAAAGCACGGATATCAAACAGTCGGCGACATCGCCTATCGCGACGAAGATGGATACCTATATATATGTGATCGCAAGAAAGACATGATCATCTCGGCAGGTATGAATATCTACCCCGCTGAGATTGAAGGCGTGCTCGAGAATCATCAAGAGATATACGAAGCCGCTGTTTTTGGTATTCCGAGTGAAGAGTGGGGTGAGATGGTGCACGCGGTGATTGTTCGTCGCCCGGGCTCAACTCTTACCGAGGCCGATGTTGACGTTTATGCTCGCGCACATTTAGCGAGTTACAAAGTTCCGCGTTCGGTCACGTGGAGCGACGAACTACCAAAGACTGGCTCGGGCAAGATTTTAAAGCGTGATCTGCGCGCGCCTTATTGGGCAGGCCGCGCTTCTCAGGTCTAGCATTACCGCGTGCCGAAAGTTCTTGAAATACCAAAGGCGTTTACGCCAACAGGTGGTTATGGCGCAGAAATGCCTGCACCTGTGTTGGCAGATTGCACCGACGCACTCGCGAGTAATATTCCTGATTTTCGCGGATTATGGCGGGCGATAGATGTTCGAGTTAACGGCGAAGTCGCACCTGCGACATTAAAAGTTTGGCAACATCTTGAGCGCATCGAGCAGGCCGGCAATCGTGTTGTGATCACTGCAGGTGGTGTGTTGCATGACATGTACGCCGATGGAACTTTTGAAAATGGAGTCAATGATGTAATGGCCGCAGATTTTGTTACTCCGATTTCTATTTCGGCGACTTTTGAAAATGATGTTCTTGTTTTGCGTCCGCGCGGATTAGAAGGTGTTGAAGTAAAACGCTGGCTTGACGGCGAGCATCTGATCTGGGAGTACAGCACATTTTTTACTGTCCGCCTCGAGCGTCTTACTTAGCCCAATTTCGAAAATGGTCAGCTGTTATTTGAGGGTTGCGAATAGCGCAGGGAAAACTCTAGAAACTTTCGCAGTTAAGTAATCTCCGTAAGTCCCGGTCCACGCTTGAACACTCGTGCCATCCCAACGACGCGAGACATCATCAGCAGGTGGTGTGCCGTCGAGTGGCAGCGGCTCGACCGATGCATCCCACGATGGATCAATAAAAAACGGATATGACATTCGCTCGCGCCCACTTGAATTTTTAACACGATGTGCAGTTGAGCGATAACGGCCGAGAGTTAGACGATCGAGCATGTCGCCAATATTGACAACAAACACGTCTGGTTCTGCTGGCACGTCAAGCCAAGTATCGTCGTCACTCGAACTGCCCGCACCTTGGCTCGTTGCAGTGCCGGGCATTCTCACTTGCAATCCGCCGCAATCATCTTGCGCAAGAATTGTCAGCAATCCGTAATCAGTGTGCTCAGCCACGCCCCATTCGCTAATGCCATCTTGTGGCACACACAAAATATCAATCGGCGGATAGTGAAAGATGCGAAACAAACAAGTTGGCTCACGTGCAATAGTTCTTGCAAACCAGTCGGCTGGCATCTGCAAGCCCAAAGCAACGCCGCGCATCAAAGCGGCGCCAAGATGTTGCATCGCCGCAAACCATTCGTCGGAGCACGCACCCAAATCGGCTGGCACTTGCGGATACAAATTTGCACCATGTAATGGCGTTCTCGCAATTACTCGCGGGTCAGTGGCCGGTAGTTGTTGACCTATATATAAGCCTTCTTTGCGGTCAGGTACACCGGAGGTCAGCTCATCCCCGACGCCAAACCAGCCACGCCAAGCCGAACCAGCTAGCGGCATCGCACATTTTGCTTTTTCTGGGTTGTCGAGGGCGAAAAATTCACGAGATAATTTGTCAAGCCGTTGGCGAAGTTCTGCAGAAACACCGTGGTTAGTGATCCGAAAGAATCCACTGTCGCGACATGCTTTATCAATCTCAAATGCACACAATTTTGAACCGCTCGGCGAGCCTGACAATAATGAGCCAACATCGATAAGCGGCAGAGTCAGTTTTTGTGGCGAACCCATTATTCAAAGTTAGTTGGTCCAGTGCAGAAGTAAAACAGGCGACTTGTTAATCTATGAATATGAAAGTTTTGCTTGATTACGATTCGTGTCACGGGCATCAGATGTGTGCGATTGCCGCGCCTGATGTTTTTGGTAGCGACGAAATCGGTAACGCCAAAGTCTTAATCACTGGTGAGATTCCGGTTGAACTTCACATCAAAGTACGAAGAGCGGAATCAAATTGTCCAGAGCGCGCAATAACAATCATCGAATAGCAAGAGATCACGAAAGAGAACGAGAAATATGACCGACAC
>CAMAWU010000120.1 GCA_945862025.1 Ferrithrix thermotolerans DSM 19514
CGCGAATCTCAGAAGGCTTTCGTCTGGGGCGAAGGCTCTGACAATGTTTCAATGTTCGAAGAACGCAGCAAACAATCCGAAGATGAGTTAGTCGAGCGCGCCAAAAAATGGCGTCAACAAAAATTCGACGCCGGCTTCGGCTGGATAACTGGACCAACTCAATATGGTGGCGCTGGCTTAACAAACGAATTCGAAAAGGCATACAACAAAGCCGAGTCGCAATACAAAATCCCGAATCAATCAATATTTCAAATCGGATTAGGCATGGTCGCGCCAACAATTCTCGCGCACGCCACCGACGAAGCCCGCGAAAAATTTCTTCGTGCGATGTGGCGCGCCGACATTGTCGCGTGTCAATTATTTTCTGAGCCAGGTGCAGGTAGCGATCTTGCGTCACTACAAACAAAAGCCGAACGCGATGGTGATGAATGGATTATCACTGGGCAAAAAGTTTGGACATCCGGCGCGCAATACAGCGACATCGGCGAAATAATTTGTCGCACCGACCCAGGTTTGCCAAAGCATAAAGGTCTTACTGGTTTTATCGTCGACATGCACGCACCCGGCGTCGAGATTCGTCCGCTTCGCCAAATGACTGGTGGCGCAAGTTTCAACGAAGTGTTCTACAACGAAGTGCGCGTGCCCGATAGCTATCGTCTCGGCGAAGTCAATAATGGCTGGGGCGTTGCGCTGACAACTTTAATGAACGAGCGTGCGTCGATTGGTACTGCGAGTGGTGGTGACGTCTCTGCGTTCACACGAATCCAAGCGATGGTGCAACATTTTGGCTTGACAAAAGACCCGATCGTGCGCGAAAAAATGGCTGATTTATTTATTCGCACCAAAGTTGCCGGCTACAACAATCAACGAGCGATGGATAAAATTCGTGCTGGTCAAACGCCTGGCCCTGAAATGTCGATCGCCAAAATGGCACTAGTCGAAAATCAAAAAAGAATGAATGATTTCTTATGCCTTGTCTTGGGCAGCAAACTGCAAGCCGACACTGGCGAGTGGGGCACCTACTCGTGGAGTCAATTTTTGCTTGGTGCACCTGGAATGCGAATTGCAGGCGGATCTGACGAAGTGATGCGCAACATTGTCGGTGAGCGCGTGCTTGGTTTACCTAAAGACACAGGCATCGATTCGAAATCTGCATTCCGTGACATCAAAGTCGGCACGCAAACTAGTTAATGAGCTAGTCAACTAGCTATTTGATTAGCTATCTCACGAGCCAAGGCACGTAGTTGGGCATAAACGCCCACGATGTGCGGTGAATCGCGCAAGGACCATAACCCTGTAAAGCGGTGCGGTGTTTAGGGCACGGATAACCCTTGTTGGTGTCAAAATGCCACTGCGGATAATCACTTGCTGACTCACGCATCATTCGGTCTCGTGTAACTTTTGCCAACACTGATGCTGCCGAAACAGAAACACAACTGACATCGGCTTTGACTTCAAGCACAACTTTGCGCGCATGCGGTGAAACAAAATCCCAACGACCGTCAACGATTGCTGCGTCAACTACAAAATCATTAGTCACCCCAAGACTTAAACCCAGCGCGGCGAACCCGCGAGTAGTTGCCAACCGTTGCGCCGCAACCATGCCGAGTTCGTCACACTCTGCTGCCGTTGCTAAGCCTGTTGACCATCTAAGACACTTCGCGGCAACTTCATCAAACATCGCTTCACGCTTGGCTTCTAAAAGTTGTTTCGAGTCGCGCACGCCACCGAGCGCAACCGCCGGCTGATCACCAAAAATCACCTTGTCACTTAGCATTGCGATGCCAATCACGAGTGGTCCAGCCCAACTACCTTTACCGACTTCGTCAATGCCGACAATTGTTCGCGCACCATTTTGATATAACGCTCGCTCGCGCGATGCATCTGGCCACGGCTTAATTTTTTTCAAATCAACGCAGACGTACGCTCGCACTCGCTGCCGTAAACTCGCCAACTCGCCACCACATTTTGTCTTGCAAAAGTTTTTCTGCAGCCTCAGGGGTTACAGCAGCCAGTAATCCGCCACTGGTTTGCGGATCCATACATAATGCGACACCTGCATCATCATCAAAGTTTTTATCATCTACGAAAAAGTGACCGTCTACATAAGTTCGATTGCGTGGGTCGCCACCAGTGCGCACACCGCGTTGCGCGGCTTCAAGTGCACCTGGGTATGCACGAAACGCCGACGAATCAAGCACCAACTGCACACCTGAGCGTTGCGCCATCTCCCAGCCATGACCTGCAAGCCCGTATCCAGTCACGTCTGTAACGCCATGCACGGCGCCACCAAGTTGTTGTAACTGCTCAGAGGCTTGGCGATTCAATTGGCGCATGCCAGAAATTGCCACGAGTTTTTCTGCGTCGGTGCCAGCGGCGAGCGTTAATCCTGTGCCAAGTGGTTTAGAAAGCAGTGCGACGTCACCAGCCTTGGCTCCGGCTTTACGAAATATTTTTTGAGGATCAACAACTCCCTGCACCGCAAGCCCGAAGATTGGCTCAGGGTTGCGAATTGTGTGACCACCAGCAACAGTGCCGCCAGCCAATGCAACGACACGGGCCGCCGCCGCAAAAATAATTGAGATTGCCTCACTCGGAAAGTGCTCGGGGAAAGCAGCGATGTTTACAGCCATCACAACTCGTCCGCCCATCGCGAAAACATCACTACATGCGTTGGCCGCCGAAATCGCACCAAAATCATCTGGGTCGTCAACCAGCGGTGGAAAAAAATCTGTTGTGCTAACTAAAGCAACATCTTCGCTGACTTGATAAACCGCAGCATCGTCAAATGGCGCTAAGCCAACTAATAGTGCTGGATCTATTTTTGACTGCGCACCACTTGCAAGTTCGGATACGAGATCTGTCAATAATGATGCACCCCATTTGGCTGCGCATCCACCGCACGAAGTCCACTCAGTTAATTTGATCGGCACAGAAAACTGTGCACTCGCCGCGTTCATACCATCAGCCTATTTCGCGCCAACATTTGCAAACCCGCTGAGCAAAGCCTCACCACGAATATCAGTACTTGAAAAAGTTTTATCGATCGCGCTTGCCACGACACGCACCCCAGTTGGTCCGTCAATATCCCATAACAATGCAGGTCGCTCACCATGCCAACGCACGGCATACGAAATTGTGTGAAGAGGTGTTGCCATCAGTTTGTGACATTCAAAGTTGACTCCAAGCCAAGATTCATCGATCCCGCGTGGGCAAATATCAATATTGCCGTCACGGCGGTGCGCTACAAGTTGCGATTCAATCCATGATGGGCAACGCGAACTTGACTTTGTAAACGCAGTCATTTCGCGCGACACATCTGACTCTGGCAGGTTTGCCCAAACTCGCGCCACGTCGTCGC
>CAMAWU010000121.1 GCA_945862025.1 Ferrithrix thermotolerans DSM 19514
TCGACCAGCCTTAGCGAGTTCTAAAGCAACTGCACCACCGATTACGCCAGCGCCGATTACGACGACGTCGGTTTTCATTTCGTTGCGAGAATTTCTCGCTGCCATGCCGCGGTGTCGGCAACACTGTTGAATGTAAACGAATGCAAGCCAACGATATTTAGAGACTGTGCATCTTTTGCCAGACCGGCAACTAATTCCGTCGGGTCATAACCACCAGGGGAAAGCATCTTCATGATTGAGGCTTTGTTTTTGCTGAGATAACGCATTGAAGCACCAACGCCAACTCGAACACCGAGACTCATCAGTCGAGTGCGATCTACTACTCCCGGCACACCAAGTTGAATTGGTACCGAGAAGCCATTATCACGTTCGGTTTTAATCCATTGGCGAATCTGCGCTACATCAAAACACATCTGGGTTGATGCAAGACCTTGAACACTCGCTTCTTGTAAAAGTTTTTGCTTGTCGTATAGCGCTGTACTTAATGCTTCACGACTAATGAAAGCATGGCCGTCTGGGTAACTACCGAAACCAACTCGCGAAACACCACTATTGCTGTCAAGAAAGTCGCGTAAAAGTTCAATGCCATCCGTATATGGCCCCGCAGGCTTTTCTGCATCGCCAGCAATCAAAAAGACTTCTTTGATGCCTTGCTCGCGCACCCACGTAGCAAGTTTCTGAACATGTTCGCGCGATTCAACTAGTCGGGCTGCAAAGTGAGGCACGACTTCATGGCCAGAAGCAATAAGTCGCGCAGAGATTTCTTGCGTCGCCGAGATGCCTTTGACGGGTGAACATGTAACCGAGACTGGCGCACCCGATGGTAGATCTAAAATTGCTTGCTCAATGCTCTTCATCGGGATGAGTTCGTAGCGCATGCTAGTAACCAGAGTTTTTACTGCTGGGCTTACTTCAGTGGATGATTTTTTTAGGCGAGAAAAAATTGACATTGTCGCAATGCTAGAGGCAAAAAGTCATTAATCGTTGACTTTGCTGAGTGACAAATTCAAACTTAGGCAAAAGTATCGGGCAACACACTCTTACGTTTAGCAATATATTCTTTAAGTTCTTCGTCAATCGCATCGTCGAGTGGTGGGGCGACATAACTCGCAAGCCGCTCCTTCCAAATCTTATTTGCCCGCTTAGCCGAATCTTCGCCACCATCTTCAAGCCATTGTTCATAACTTGAATTATCTGAGGTAGTTGAGCGATAGAACGCAGATTCAAAATTCGCGAGAGTGTGCGCTGTACCGAGAAAGTGATTGCCTGGAGGATTTTCACGGATCGCATCAAGCGCCTGACCATTTGGCGAAATATCTAAACCCTTGGCGAAAGTTGCCATCATTCCAAGTTGATCGTCATCCAATATAAATTTCTCGTAGCCAATCGCCAAACCGCCCTCAAGCCAACCTGCTGCGTGTAGAACGAAATTCGTACCAGCCATCAAAGTCGGAATCAAAGTCGCCGCACTTTCATAAGCCGCTTGAGCATCAGGCAACTTAGACGCTGTCAACGAACCGCCAGATCGAAACGGCACACCAAGTCGACGTGCGAGCGAAGCCATCGTGTACAAAACAATCGCTGGTTCTGGCGTACCAAAAGTGGGGGCTCCAGTTTGCATTGACATCGATGACGCAAACGAACCCATGATCACTGGCGCACCTGGACGCACTAGTTGTGTGAACGTCATACCGGCGAGTGCCTCGGCAAGAGTTTGAGTGGCGACACCTGCGGAAGTTGATGGAGCCATTGCTCCTGCCAAAATAAACGGAGTGATAATAGTCGCCTGATTATTTAATGCGTACACCTCGGCTGATGCGAGCATTGAAGCATCCCAAACGAGAGGCGAAGATGCGTTAATCAAACTTGTCATCACAGTTCGATCTTGCAAGTCGCCACCAAAACCAATTCGCGCTAGTTCAACGCTGTCTTGTGCACGCTCGCCTGCAGTGACCGAACCCATGAAACCTTTGTCGCTGTATTTGATGTGCGCGTAAACCATGTCAAGGTGACGCTTGCTAACCGGAATATCAACTGGCTCACAAACTGTTCCGCCCGAGTGATGCATGCGCGGTGACATGTACGCAAGTTTTACGAAATTTTGAAAGTCAGTGATTGTCGCATATCGTCGGCCGTTGTCGATGTCGTAAGCGAATGGCGAGCCGTAGTTCGGTGCGAACACAGTTGCATTACCGCCGATTTGCACATTGTTAAGTGGGTTGCGAGCGTGCTGGGTGTAAATACTCGGCGCAGTTGCTGAAACTATTTTGCGACACATGCCGCGTGGAAATCTCACGCGAGTGCCAGTCACATCGGCACCGGCGTCTTTAAATCGCACTATCGCCGATGGGTAATCTCGAACTTCGATGCCGACTTCTTCGAGGATTGTGTCAGCGTTATGTTCGATGATTTCAAGACCTTCATCTGAAACCAATTCATAAGGTTTAATCAACCGAGTGATGAACGCGTCTCGACCAGGCTCATGCGACGAACGCAAGGTCTGCCGACCAGCTCGCCCACCCGAGCGTTTCGTTCGATCTACGTCAGTCATTTGTTCTAGTCTGCCACGCCACCAGTTGAACGGCGACGACGACCAGAACGTCCAGAGCCATCATTCGCCGACTCAGACCTAACTGGTAAATCAATAACTGTTGCAAGATTTGGTGTCAGCGCTGTTTTATGCGGAAACGCCATTGCTTCAACAAAAAGTTGTTGAAACCGAGGCTCTGTTGCAGTCTCAATCTTTGTGACACCACGAACGGTTGACTCCATTTCGTATCGCAACTTTCGAGACAGTAGTGACTGCACTGCCCCGGCACCTGCAGCATTGCCGACTGAACGAACACCAGCAACAGGACAATCTGGCACGAGTCCAAGCACCATTGCGTAAACCGGATCAATGTGAGCGCCAAAAGCGCCGGCAAGTCGAATGTCGTGCACAACTGGCGAACCAGCATGTTCGACCAGCAAATCAATACCAGCACGTAAAGCGGCTTTGGCTAATTGAATTGCGCGCACATCATTTTGAGTTACATATAACTTGGTTTCATCTTTCTCAAAAAATAAATACGAGAATGTGCGATCATCTGCCACGATGCGATTTGATCTTGTAGCAAGTTCGCCGCGCACGACGCCGTCAGTGTCGATAATTCCACTTAGATACATTTCGCCAATCACTTCGATTATTCCAGAGCCACAGATGCCAGTGATTGCAGTGTCGCCAAGTGATTCGGCGAAACCTGGTTCGTCGCTCCATAACGTTGAACCAATAACTTTTATACGTGGCTCAAGTGTCTTGCGGTCGATGCGAACGTGTTCGATTGC
>CAMAWU010000122.1 GCA_945862025.1 Ferrithrix thermotolerans DSM 19514
AGGGCTCCACTAGCCACAAATGCCTACTTTCAGGGCAACAATTATTTGCCGCCCAATTTGCCGCTCATTCTCAAAATGCAGGTGCACAGATCGGATTGCTTTGAAATGTGTCTGCCAAGAAATGGCGGGGACTTACTCGGGAACCCGAGCAACACAACTCTAGCCGACCACCTGCTTATTGACAACAACCGAAATAATTAGTGATTTAACGGCAACCAGCAACAAACGCCTGCACCGACTTCAAATTATTTGGCAGAGAAACAATTCGCTCAGGACGACTCATCAGGTCTGCAAGATGTTCTGGCAACTGTGGTGTCTGACCCGTTGCGCGACGCACAGCATCAGGAAATTTCGCAGGGTGCGCAGTTGCCAAAGTAATTATTGATTGATTTTTCGGATAATTTACGCCGACGCTTTGACGAGCCGCAGACAAGCCAACTGCCGTGTGTGGGTCGATCATCATCCCCGTTTGCTGATAAACATCTTTCATTGTCGCGAGTGTTTGTTCGTCGTTGCAGCGGTAACCCGCAAACACGCCACTGATCCACTTTGTATAAATACTCGGGGCGACGCTCAACTCACCATTTTTGCGAAACTCAGTCAGTTGTTTTGCGGTCGCCACACCATCACGATTATTCATTTCAAACAACAACCGTTCGAAGTTCGACGAAACCTGAATATCCATACTTGGGCTCAGAGTTGGCACAACCTCATTTGCGGTCATCTGCTGCGACTCAAAGAACCGCGTCAAAATATCATTGGTATTTGACGCCACGACAAAGCCGTCGATCGAAGCGCCCATCTGCTTGGCAATCCATCCTGCCAAGACATTGCCAAAGTTTCCGGTCGGCACGCTAAAAACGGCAGAGTCGCCGAGTTTTTCAAGTGCAGTGAAGTAATAAACAACTTGTGCCATCACGCGCACCCAATTAATTGAATTGACTGCTGAAAGTTGATTTGCGTCGCGAAACTTCTGGTCGTTGAACATTGCTTTAACCAAGTCTTGGCAGTCATCAAATGTGCCATCGATGGCTACCGCATGAACATTGCTTGCAGTCAGTGTCGTCATCTGGCGACGCTGTACATCGCTGACTCGATTATTTGGATACAACATCACGATGTCAACATTTCGACACGATGCAACACCATCAAATGCTGCCCCGCCAGTATCGCCACTAGTTGCACCAACGATCATCACTCGCTCGTTGCGCTGCGTTAGTACATGATCAAATAATTTGCCGACTAGTTGTAGAGCAACGTCTTTAAACGCCAAAGTTGGCCCGTGAAATAACTCGAGCAAATATTCATCTGGCGCGATTTCGATCAACGGCGCTACATCTGGATGGCGAAATGTCGAATATGCGTCAACACATAATTGTTGAAAAACTTTGGCGTCAATTTCGTCGCCAATAAATGGCGCCATGATGCTCGCTGCGCGTTGCGCATAGGTAGCCTCAAATTTTCCGTCAGCTGATTTGGCAGGTGAAGGCCAAGTCTGCGGCACATACAACCCACCATCGCGTGCCAATCCGGCAAGTAATACATCACAAAAACCAATTTCTGGCGCAGTGCCACGCGTCGAGATGTACCGCATTATTTACTAGCCAGCAACAACACGAAGCAATGCGCCGACATGCTTCACGACATCTAGAGACTTGAATTCTGTGAGGCAACTTTGCACGGCTGACTCTTTTGCATCGTGCGTCAAGAAAACAAGTCGTGCATCAGAACCAATGCCATCTTGTTCGGCTGCACGAATGCTCACGCTATTGCGGGCAAACACACCAGTAACGGCGTGTAACACCCCAGGCTTATCAGCAACTTCTAGACCAATCATATATTCACAATTAATTTCGCTGATTGGCAACAATTTCGCCTCGGTAAATGCTCCGAGTGGCGCGTGAGTACCTTTACGCAAATTAATTGCGGCGTCGATTACATCGCCTAGCACTGCCGATGCTGTCGGTTCACCACCTGCTCCACGACCGTAAAACATCAATGAACCAGAAGCGCGACCGTCAACAACCACAGCATTAAAACTTTCACGAACTGCCGCAAGCGGATTCGTAAGTGGCACGAGAGCCGGGTGCACGCGAACTGAAAGTTTTGAGCTTTTGCTAATTAACTCAGCAACGCCGAGAAGTTTTACAGCGAAACCAAATTTATGTGCAATTGCGATATCGGCTGCAGTAATTTTTGTAATTCCTTCGCAATAAACATCGTCAGCGCGAACAGTTGTACCGAACGCGATACTGGCGATGATCGCAATCTTGGCAGCGGCATCATGACCTTGCACATCTGCAGTTGGGTCTGCCTCAGCAAAACCGAGTTGTTGTGCTTCAGCAAGCGCAACTTGATAGTCGGCACCAAGTTCGCTCATCTTGGTAAGAATAAAGTTTGTTGTGCCGTTGACGATTCCCATTACACGAGTGATCGGCTCGCCGCGCAAACTTTCGCGCAACGGTCTAATTAGTGGAATCCCGCCACAAACGGCTGCCTCAAACAGCAAGTCAGTGCTCGCGGCATCTGCAGCGCTAAACAACTCGGCACCGTGACGCGCAAGCAGCGCCTTATTGGCAGTGACGACTGGTTTATTGGCATTAAGTGCTGCAAAAATAAGTTCTGAAGCCGGATCAATGCCGCCCATCAGTTCAACCACCAAGTCAACTTCAGATGACTGAACAACGGCATAAGGGTCACTAACTAACACTGCGCCTTTAGGCAACGTGTGCTTTTTCTTTGTGTCGCGAATGCAGACCTGTGCGACTTCAAGACGCACACCACTGCGCGCCAAAATATCGTCTGATTGTTGACTAACTAACGCAACAAACGCCGAGCCAACTACACCGTGACCCAGCACACCGAGGCGTACAACATGGGCGCTCGGGTGCGACGGCATATTTATACGCTATCTGCGACGTCAAGATTGACGAGATCAATAAATGTTTCGCGACGCACGACTAATCGCGCTGAACCTTTACAGACGAAAACAACTGGTGGTCGAGTGACTTTGTTGTAGTTAGAACCCATGCTGTGCCCGTATGCACCAGTAACTGGAGTCGCAATTATGTCACCAACTTTGTAGCCCTTCGGAAGCAATGCGTCATCAATCAAAACATCACCGCTCTCACAATGTTTGCCGACAATTCGTGCGTGTTCGGTGCGGTCATCATTAATGCGCTCTGGTAAAAATGCTTCGTACCCTGAGTCGTACAGCACTGGTCTCGGGTTATCGCTCATTCCACCATCAACTGCAACATATGTTCGTATTCCGGGCAAATGCTTTATTGAACCGATGCGATAAAGAGTCACCGCCGCAGATGC
>CAMAWU010000123.1 GCA_945862025.1 Ferrithrix thermotolerans DSM 19514
AAACCAAATACTGGGATTACCCGCGAGTCGCTCGTTTTGAGTCTGCCGAACGCAAAGGGCTTTGCTGGCTTTATCGCCATCTGCATCCATTGCATCTCGGCGATTCGCGACAACACGATCTTGACAACATCAAAGTCACCTTGCCCAACACCACCGCTCGTAACAATCGCATCACACCGCGTTGCGACCTCACGTAAAGTTTTTTCAAGTTTTGCTTCGTCGTCATCGATTATGCCCAGATTGATAACTTCGCAATCAGTAGCGCTGATCATTGTTGCCAACATTGTTAAATTACTTTCGCGAATCTGACCCGGCTTGAGCTCGCCGCCGTCTATCACGAGTTCATCACCAGTTGAGAGCATCGCCACGCGAAGTCTTGGATAAGTTAAAACCTGCCGAGCATTAATTGCCGCCAATACTCCGACACCTGCCGGGTTGATCACTGACCCGGCAGCAAATACAACATCACTAGTTTTCACATCTTCGCCGATTTCGCGAATTGCGTCGCCAATCTGCGCTGGTTTATTGCAACGTACGCGAGTTTCGCTGATCACATTTGCATCTTCAATCATCACAATTGCGTCAGCGCCCCGTGGCACTGGCGCACCAGTCATGATTCGTGCGGTCTTACCTTCGCCAATTTCATAATTCGCAATATGCCCAGCACCGATTACACCAAGAACTTCAAGTTCGACGCCGACAGTTTTTACATCTTGTGCTCGGACAGCAAAGCCATCAACTGCAGAGTTTGCGAACGGCGGAATAAATTCAGTGGCGACGACATCTTGAGCGACGACTCGACCAGCCATTTGCTGACAATCTGCGAGAACAGTGTCTAACTTTTGGCAACCACCAATAACAATTTCTTGCGCTTCAACAAGAGAAATCACATCGCTGACGGTATCGCCACAGATCTGGCGACAGGCTTCGTAAAATGAAACAGACATGAACGGCGATTTAGCTACCTACCAATCACTTTCTGCTTCGGGTCATAATGCCTCGTGGGAGTCTTTGAACTCGGCGCAGAGTTCTGCCACGAGCGCCGTGAGTTTGCGGTGGGAGAACGAAGGTTGGACAGCCGAAGGCACACTTGGCGCCGACAATGCTCAGTTTGTGCTGCGGCTTTCGGCTGGATGGGTAATTCAGCAATGCTTGTTATTTCGCGATCTTGAAGACCCAGATCTGTGGCTGGGCACAGACAGCCACGGTCGCTGGGGAGAAATGAACGGAGCACATCGAACCGAACTTGACGGCTGTACCGATCTCGATTTTGCAAACTCACCGTTTACGAATTGCATTCCGATTCGCAGACTGCCTCTTCTAATTGGCGATAGCGCAACTCTGACAGTGGCAGTTATCGACATTGAAACGCTGGGGATTACGAAACAAACACATCAATACACGAAACTCACGCAACAATCTTGGCGATATTTCAGCGCAGTTTCGAACTCCGAGGTTGAAGTCAAAGTTGATGAATTTGGTTTCGTGATAGACGAACCGAACAATTTCAAACGCGTTATTTAACTAGCTAGTCAGCGATCTAATCAACTAGTGCTGCGTAAACAAGTGACCGTAAATACTGTCGAATTGGGTAGGTGCTCGACGGAATCAATTGCGTAAAAAACATCGCGCTGACCTCATTGACTGGGTCAACCCAAAATGCAGTACTTGCCATTCCGCCCCAGCCGAATGTACCGTTTGGGCAAGCGACACGCGATTTGGCTTGATCTGAAACTACAGAAAAGCCCAAACCAAACCCGAGCCCATCATAAAATATTTCTTCGCCAATTGGGCGACCAAAAGTTGAGATGTCCGCATTATTCGGCAAGTGATTCTGTGTCATGAGATCAATCGTGCGCGACGACACAATTCGAGTGTCGCCTAATTTACCGCGACCCTCAAGCATTTTAATAAATTTAAAATAGTCGCCAGCGGTTGAAATTAAACCTCCACCACCAGATAGAAACTTTGGCTTGTCGAGTGAACTGTTGCCAAAACTTTCAAGTTTGATTTTTGAATGATTAACTTCGTCGTAGCGATAGAGCGAAGCAACACGAGATTGCTTTTCTTTTGGCACAAAAAATGAAGTGTCAGTCATGCCAAGTGGCGCAAAAATATTCTTTTCTAAAAACTCATCTAACGGCATTTTTGAAATAACTTCAATAATTCGCCCAACTACGTCAGTAGCCATGCTGTAGTTCCAACTCGAGCCAGGTTGAAACACCAGCGGCAACGACGCAATTTTGTCACAGACATTTTCAAGCGAATCGTTGTAAGCAACCCCAGTTTCAAAACCGGCCCGCCGATACATATCATCCACAACATCGGCATAATTAATGCCATAGGTCAATCCAGATGTGTGTGTTAGCAGATGCCAAACCCTCATTGGCTCGGTGAGTGCCGCCGTCATTGGCTTCAAAATTGTTCCAGTATTCCAAACTCGAGTTTCACCAAATGACTTGATGAACTTGCTTACAGGGTCAGTTAATTGCAACAAACCTTGTTCGACAAGCATCATCAATGCAATCGAAGTAATCGGTTTGGTCATTGAGTAAATGCGATACATCGTGTCGCTCGTGATTGGCTCGCCAGTGTCAGAATCTTTCGCACCGTACATTCCAAAGTGTGCAACTTCGCCGCGCCGCGCCACTGCGACTGCGAAGCCGGCCAAACGGCCCTCATCTACGTAGCGCTTAAAGTGGCTATCGATTTTTGCTAAACGCGATGGGTCAAACCCAACTTGGCTCGGTTCAACTGTTGCCGCAAAACCCACGCTTCTATTTGTGCTCATTACGACCTTACTTTCAGTGCTGTTTTCAGTTGTTAAATTTATTTTCAAGCCAAGTTTGTAATTGCGGCCCAATATCTTTGCGACCAAGTGCTATCTCGATTACCGCACGCAACAAACCCATCGGCGTGCCCGTGTCATAACGGGTTATATCGCTAACAATACCAAGTAGTTGATCATCGTTGGCAAGCAGAGCAAGCGCATCAGTCAGTTGAAACTCGCCATTTGAACTTGGTTTGATCGTAGCTAGATGATCAAAAACACTCGGCGCCAAGACATATCTTCCAATAATCACAAGATCGCTAACAGCTTCATTAGGTTTTGGTTTTTCAATAACACGAGTGATTGCAACTGCACTCTCGCTTGGCGAGACGTCTGTTCTGCCGGCGATTTCGACATTGCCATAACTCGAGACTTCAGATGGTGGCACTTTTTTTAATCCAATACTCGTCTTGCCTGATTTTTCGTAGAGCGCAACAAGTTG
>CAMAWU010000124.1 GCA_945862025.1 Ferrithrix thermotolerans DSM 19514
GCTGCTGCTGCTTGAATAAAATGACGTCGCGACAAACCGTTTGTCGAAACTTCATTTGAAGTTTGCTCAATTGTTGACATTTAGTCCCCTTGTTAATTTGGATTATGAATTTGGCGTGATTGTTCAATTTCTCGACCCACCACGCCGACGAATTATTATATGCCCTTTGGCACATGGTAAGCAAGCCTTAAACGGCGATTTTGAATACTTTTATGCACTAAAGAACTAAAGCCCGTGTTAGGCGGTTACTCGGTCTCCGGCCAGTTTCGACGCAACTTTGCCGATTCGGTCAATGCGCTTCAGCAACGCCTCGCGCGCAGTTTCAGCCTCGCTATTGAGACCAGTCAAATCTGCGAGCTTCCAGTGGCGCAACACAACTGGCACCAAAATCTGCTCATGGTGAATCGCAAGGTCATAAATGCCGACTCGAGCGATCTCGCGAGACAGCCGATCAAAGTCAGTGATCCCAGTGCCGGGCATCGCGAACGTTCGCACTGCTCGTTCGATGCCAATAACCATGTTTGATGGATCTACAGCAATCGCGGCCGTCGCAAGATCGCGATAAAACAAATAGTGCAAGTTCTCATCGTTGCCGACGCGTGACATTATCGCCTGACCAACTTCGTCGGCCATTGCTTTGCCCGTGTTGCGGTGCGCAATGCGAGTTGCGAGTTCTTGCATACTCAAATACGCAAGTGCTTCATATAGATCTAACGGCGCCGGCACTTGTCCGGTGCGCACCTGTTGCATTCGTGCACGCTCTAAAGCGACTGGGTCGATCGCCCGAGTGACTGTTAAATAATCGCGAATCACAATTGAATGACGACCCTCTTCGGCTGTCCAGTTGCGACCCCACTCACCGTAAGCGCCGTCGTTTCCGAATAGTTGATCAATATCGCGAAAGTAATAAGGCAAAGTATCTTCGGTCAGTAAATTTACATAAAGCGATGCGCGCACAGCATCTGACATTTCGTTGCTAACCGCTCCGAAATCTGCATCGTTATCTTTCCATTGTTCGCCAGACACGAAATCTTTGCCGCGACTGTACGGAACCATCTCGTGAGGAAACCACTCTTTCGCAACACCAAGATGACGATTCAATAATTCGCCAGCGACTGGTTCAATTTCTCGTAAGAGTCCGCGTTCATCCATGTGTAAACCTTAACTCGCCAAAACATCTACAAGTCGCTGTAACGGTATGTTATAGTCGTCAAGCATCGTTAGGTTTGCCTTACGCATTCGCACATTATCTAACACTGAATTCGCTGGGCGTTTGGCTGGCCTTGCAGGTTGAAGCAACTCTGTTGTCGTAGCAATCACTCGATTCGGATCTTGGCCCGCTGCACTCAGAACATCGCGTGCAAAGCCAAACCAACTTGTTGAACCTTGATTCGTTAAATGCCAAATACCTGCACTATCGCTAGTTGTCAATTCAACGATCGCTGGCGCAGCATCGCTTGTAAACGTTGGCGAACCGATTTGGTCATCAACAAATGTCAGCGTCGGGTTAGATGCAGCCAATCGCAAAATAGTTTTGACCATGTTTGCGCCGTGTTCGCCACAGACCCACGAAATTCGAACTATTTGGTCAGTCGTTAGATCTAATTGCTGTTCGCCGGCGAGTTTGCTCGCCCCATACACAGATTGCGGGTTAGGCAAATCACTCTCTATATAAGGTGTCGACTTCATGCCGTCAAAAACGTAATCAGTGGATATATATATGACACGCGCACCAGACTCGCGGGCCGCCGAAACGATATTCGCCGTACCGTCGCGATTCACCGCCATTGCCTTCTGTGGGTCTGATTCACAGGCGTCAACTGCCGTCCACGCTGCAGCATGAATAATCGCATCGACTTTTGCGTCACCAACTACGCGACCCACTTGTGATTTGTCAGTGATATCTAGGTCGCGATGACCGGTTGCAATAACTTCGTGACCAGATTTTTGAGCCGATAAAACTAAATCTGTACCCAGTTGACCTGATGCGCCGGTGATTAGCAGTTTCACTATTTTTTGGCTTTCAGGGGCTCCCACCACCAGCGATTATCGCGATACCAGTTGACTGTGGATTCGAGTGCTTCGTCAAGCGAGCGAGTTCGCTTCCAACCTAGTTTTGTAATCTTTGAAATATCAACTGAGTAGCGACGATCATGACCAAGTCGATCTGCAACATATTGCACACTTGATTCGTCTTTGCCTAACAGTGCTAAAAGTTTGTTGACTAAAACTCTGTTTGCAGTTTCGTTACCAGCGCCGATGTTATAGATCTCGCCAGCTAGACCGTGTTCAAGAGCCAGGTGTACACCCGAACAATGATCATCAACATAAATCCAGTCGCGTTCGTTAAGACCGTCGCCATAGAGAGGTATCTGTTTGTCGTCAAGGAGATTCGTTGTGAACAACGGAATCGCTTTTTCTGGATATTGAAACGGGCCGAAATTATTAGTGCAACGAGTTACAACAACAGGCGTGCCGTGCGTCGAAAAATACGACAAAGCGATCAAATCAGAACCTGCTTTTGAAGCCGAATAAGGACTGCGCGGCTCGAGTGGATCATTCTCACGAGATGAGCCAGTCTCTACAGACCCGTAAACCTCGTCGGTGCCGATATGTAAAACGCGTGAAATGTTTAATCTGCGTGCCGCATCAATCACGACATTCGTGCCGAAACAGTTGGTCAAAATAAAATCTTCACTACCAGCAATAGACCTGTCTACGTGGCTCTCGGCGGCGAAGTGCACAACAGCGTCGTGACCAGACATCGCCGCTTCAACATCACCTGGTTGGCAAATGTTGCCTTTGATGAACTTGAATCTTGGGCTGTCATCAACATCTTTAAGCGTCGACAAATTACCCGCGTATGTCAACGAGTCATAAACCGTGACTTCGTGATCGGTGTTAGCAAATACCCAACGCACATAGTTCGAGCCAATGAATCCTGCTCCGCCTGTTACAAAAATTTTCATAGATTAATTTATGTCCGCATTGGCCAAAAAGGTCGTACCTGCGAATCAATGGCATCTCTTGTTGGGTTGGCCGCATCGCGATCAGACAAAATTGGCGACGCGATACCCCAATCAGCTTTTACTGCTTTGTCGTTATATGCCAAACCAAGTTCATCTTTCGGGTTGTAATAACTGTCAACCAAATATGTGATCGCCATATTTGTGAGCGAAGCGAAACCGTGCGCAACACCAGGCGGAATGAAAATGCCGCGGTGGTCGTGTGTGCCGTCAGCGCGTGCACCAATATC
>CAMAWU010000125.1 GCA_945862025.1 Ferrithrix thermotolerans DSM 19514
CACTAAGTGGCTTATTGCAAATTCTGTCAATTACTTTGTTTACATTTTATTTAGTCTCAGATGGACCAAAATTGCGTCGTGCACTGTGCAGTCGTTTGCCAGTCGAACGGCAGCGAGTCGTGCTCACACTTTGGGATTTAGCAATCGCACAAACTGGTGGCTACATTTATTCGCGGGCATTACTTGCCGCAATATCGGCATTTTTTCACTGGATAGTTTTTCAAAGTATTGGCGCCCCGGCGCCGGCTGCACTTGCGATTTGGGTTGGATTAGTTTCACAATTCTTGCCAGTGGTCGGTACATATCTCGCTGGCGTTTTGCCGATCTTGTTAGTGTTTTTAGATTCTCCCGTAAAGGCCTTAATTGTGATCATCTTCATCGCGTTGTATCAACAGTTTGAAAACTTTTTGCTCGCACCGCGAATCACAGCGCGCACACTCGAGTTGCATGCGGCTGTTGCGTTTGGTGCAGCGATTGCTGGTGGTGCAGTGCTCGGGCCAATTGGCGCGGTTCTCGCGTTGCCTTTTGCAGCGATGGTGCAAGGTTTCGCCAGCAACTGGGGTAATCGTTACGAAATTGTCGAGAACCCGCTTGTCGCTATGCCAAGTTTGCACAAGTCGAAGTTGAAACAGAAATCGAAATCGAGAAAACGCAAGTGAATTTAGTTTCTAGGGGTTTGCTTGTCCGCATATTTACGGTCTCAAGTTGTGCGATGCTGTGCTGTTCTTCAGTTGTTCTAGCTTCTGGTGAGTCGTCAACAAGTACTAGCACGAGTACTAGTTCGACTTCGAGTACTTCAACTGTTGTGCCTGCCCCAACCGCGATTGAGACATCACTTCTTTATCCGGCCCGTGCGCTTAGGTTTCCCGCGTACACAAGACTAAATCCACCAGCAGTTCCGAAAAATTCTGGTTCTGGTCGGCGCGTTGTTTATCAAAATGAGTTGCAATGGGTGTGGATCATAGACGGAAAAAATGAGATAATTAGAGCAATGCCAGTTTCTGGTCTTAGGGGTGTACCGAATCTAGGGACCTACGAAGTCAATAGCCAGTCGTTGCGAAGCTACAGTCTCGAACTTAAAGACGTGTGGTTTAATAATATGACACGATTTGCGATCGGACCTAACGGTGGCAATATCGGATTTCACGAGATACCTACAAAATACGGCAAGCCGTTGCAGACGGTAGAACAACTTGGATCTTTTCAGGGCAGTGGTTGTATTCGAATGGCAATTGCAGATGCAAAACTTATGTACAACTTTGCAAAACTCGGCACAAAAGTTGTTGTGGTTCCTTGATTCTTGCTGTCGCGATTTAGAAGCGAGAGAGTTCGGTTTTCAGTAAGTCAAGTCCGAGGTTGCCGAGGTCAAGCGCGTAGGCGTGCCAAGCCCGAAGGTCAAAGTTTGCACCGTGTTTGCGCTTGGCATCTTCACGCAATGAAGTCCAGACGCGTTCGCCAAGTTTGTAAGAAATCGCTTGTGCTGGCCAGCCAAGATATCGGTTAATTTCTGATTTGTTGAACGCATCGTCGCTCGAAGATCGTGCAGATAGAAATTCAAGTGCCAATTCTGGTGTCCACGATTCACCCGAATGCCACTTAGATTCTTTTGGAATTTTGAATTCGCAGTGCATGCCGATGTCAACGACAATTCGTGCTGCTCGAAACGCTTGAGCATACAAATAGCCAAGTCGATATTCGGGCTTGCCCAAGAAACCCAATTCATCCATTAGTCGTTCGGCGTAAAGCGCCCAACCTTCGCCGTGTCCGCTGACGAATTCGTTGCGTTGAAACCGAGATAGTTTTTCTGAGTTCACTGTTGCCATGCCAATTTGCAAATGATGACCAGGCACGCCCTCGTGATATGCGGTTGTTGGTTCGCTCCACAACGGAAACTTCGTTCGCCCGTTTGCTGGATACCAAGTGCGTCCAGGCCGGGAGAGATCTTCGCTCGGCGATGTGTAATACATCGCGGCAGCACCGCCTGGCGGAGAGATCATTGCCTCGACGCGATGAATTTCTTTTGGAATATCAAAATGATTTTCGCGAATCAAAAACGACATTGCGTCATCCATTAATCCTTGTAACCATTCGCGAAGATTTTCTTCGCCTTCAATGCTGTGACTCGGGTCTGTGTCAAGAAATTCGCGAACTTCGTTTAGCGTCGCGTTCGGATTAATTGCTTTTGCAGTTTTAATTAGTTCAGCGTCAAGCCGAGCAACTTCGGCAAAACCCCATTCATATGCCTCGCGGGCGTCGACATTCATCCCCATAAATCTGCGACGGGCGAGTGCGTGGCGCTCTTCGCCGACACCGTTGCGCGGATCTGCAACCGATGAATATGTCTCACGCAAATAATTTGCAGTTTGAGCCATTGATTCTGACGCGGCAACAGCTGCTTGACGCAACTGCTCGAGCGGCGCGCCCTTGACAGATGTTGCACTTTCGGCGAATTGTGTAAAGAAGCCAGGAGCATTCGGCGTGCCCGCCCAAGTTTCAAGTTGTTCGGCCACGACTAGTGCTTGACGTCGTGGAGCAACAGTTTTGCGTTCAACGCCGAGATTCCAACTTTCGCGCATGCCAGCAAACGCTTGTGGCACTGCACTCATTCGTTCGGCTATCGTCTGCCAATGTTCAACAGTTGCAGTTGGCATCAAATCAAAAATGCCGCGAGCAGAATCAACATCACCAGCGATCACACGAATTGACCGCAAGTGTTCGCCTGCTTCGTATTCGAGCGTCGACATCTCGAGCGAGTTTCGCAAAACGCCTGCAGCCAACCGGTCGCGATCAGCCGTTGTGTCGAGTGTGTTCAGCGTCGCAAGAGTCGAGCGCGTGACTTCGTTTCGCTCAGCATGACCGCGAGGGCTGAAGTCAGTCATCTCATGATCATGACCTGCGATGCCGAGTGCAGTGGCAAGACCCGGGTCGGTTGCGGCGAGTTGCTCAATATATTGATCTGAAAGTTGGTACACAGGTGAAAGTTTTGCGTTCGTTTGCGATTTAGTCATGGCTTTACCTTAGGCAGTTTTCATGTAATGCTCAAAGTGTGTCCACCCGTAAAATTGCGCTAATCACTGGTGCTTCTTCGGGCATTGGTCGAGAGTTTGCGATGATGTTGGCAAAGAGTGGATACGACATCGTCGCGGTTGCGCGCCGCCGCGAACTTCTTGAGTCTTTAGCCAGCGAACTTCAAAAGTTT
>CAMAWU010000126.1 GCA_945862025.1 Ferrithrix thermotolerans DSM 19514
GCGGGCAATCGTGCCGCCTGTTGCGAGACACTCATCGTCGGGATGCGCGTGAAAGCAAACAAGAGTCGACATTGCGCCTAAATCTAACTAATAATTTCTTTGACAATACCGCGCTGCAGCAGATCACCAATATTCTTTATTCCCCATTGCGTCAAGACTTCGCGCGAATTTGCACCAGCGTGCGCTGATGGTTGTGGAGTCGCAGTCGCCGTACGCGAAAATCGTGGTGCTGGCGCAGGCTGGGTAGACCCGGCAATTTCGATGAAAGTTTCACGCGCGACATTATGTGGATGTTTTGCCGCTTCGCTCATTGTCAACACAGGCGCAAAACAAACATCAGTGCCTTCCATGAGTGTGCACCATTCGTCGCGAGATTTTTCTGAAAAAATCTGAGTCAAACGAACTTTAAGTTCCGGCCACTTTGTTTTATCAAGTTGTGGTGCAAACTGTGGATCGTCTGCCAAGCCCATGAGTCTTAATAGTTCGGCATAAAACTGTGGCTCAATCGAACCAATTGAAATATATTTTTCATCTTTGCATTTGTAGACATCATAAAAGTGGGCTCCGGTGTCAAGCAAGTTCGTGCCTCGAGCATTTTCGTCATGCATCCCAATATTTTTTAAACCCCAAAACATTGACATCAAGATTGCCGAACCGTCAATCATCGCAGCATCAACAACTTGACCAACGCCGCTGCGCTGTGATTCGAGCAACGCACAAACAACGCCGTAGGCCAGCAACATTCCACCACCTCCGAAGTCACCGACCATGTTTAGCGGTAGCACCGGGGCTTCACCTGCGCGACCAAAATGCGCCAACGCTCCAGCAAGTGCAATGTAATTAATATCATGTCCCGCCGAATTTGCGTACGGACCGTCTTGGCCCCAGCCGGTCATGCGACCAAAAACAAGTTTCTTGTTTCGTGCCGCGCAGACTTGTGGACCAATGCCAAGTCGCTCCATTACTCCTGGACGAAAACCTTCAATTAACGCATCAGCTTTTTCGACAAGGCTGAGCAAAGTTTCAACGCCGTCTTTATGTTTCAGGTCTATCGCAATATTTTTACGACCGCGCAGCATCACATCCCAATGTGCACTAGTTGCAGGAACGTCGCGAACAGCCTGCACTCGTTCGACACGAATCACTTCAGCACCCATGTCGCTGAGCATCATCGCCGCAAAAGGGCCGGGGCCGATCCCTGCGATTTCAACAATTTTATAACCCGACAATGGGCCGCGAGAAGGTTCAGCAATATTTTTCATCTTGTTCAATTCTTTAAAGCAAAATCAGAAACTAGTTCAACTAAATATCCCCAGAGCGGCTTTGGCATGTCATGACCCATATCTTCAACTAGCACGAATTTCGCTCCAGGAATCAATTCAGCAGTTCGCTCACCACCAGACGGCGAAATGAGCGTGTCATCTTTACCGTGCACAACTAATGTCGGGGTTTTAATCGCGCGAAGCTTTTCTGTGCGTCGACCCGATGCGTACACGGCAGCGAGTTGTCGCGTCGAGCCCTGGGGGTAATACATTCGGTCAAAATCGCGCGCGGCCGAAGTCTTTGAGAATTCGTCGCTCCGATATTTTTTTGAATGATAAACCTGATAAATAACCGAGTGTTCGATGTATCCGGCACGATCTGGCGGTGTTTCGGACAACAAAGCATTGATTGCCTCGGGTTGCGACTCACCAAATTCTGGTTCGCCAGACATCGACATCACAGAAATCAGTGAACGCACACGCGTGGGGTGTTCAATTGTCAGAACTTGAGCAACCATGCCACCAAGAGAAACACCAAAAATATGTGCACGATCAATTTTTAAGAAGTCAAGCAAGCCAACAACATCATTAGCCATGTCAGAAAGTGTGTACGGCACAGGCGGTACTGGCTCTTCAAGTAACGCTGCTGTCAACACTGCCGGCAAGTCAACTTCGACACCGTCTAATTTTGTCGACAAACCACAATCTCGGTTATCAAAACGAATCACAAATAAATTTTTGGCTGCGAACATTTTGCAATATTCAGTATCCCACTTAACCATTTGGGCCCCATGGCCCTCCATCAAAATAAGTGCAGGGTGCTGAGGGTCGCCAAATGTTTCGTACTCAAGTTCAATCGTCGAAGATACTTTTGCGCGAGCCATATTTATTCTTGAAGTAGCCGTCGTTTTTGATCTTCAAATTCTGCCTGTGTAATTGAGCCGCGATTTAGCAGAGCTTCAAGTCGTTCAAGTTGTTCAACAACTGAATCTTCAACAAAAGAATCGCTGCCACTGGCGTGAATCGCTTCCTGAATAATGTTTTGCACTTGCTCGGGTTTGCGAATATCACTAAACAACTGTTGCCCATCTTCGCTTGCTGACTCAATCAACAGATCACCGCCACCAAGCATCCGCTCAAAAATTGATTGTGCAAAATTGACATTATTGACACGCTCTAATGGAATTTCAACCCCACGACGCGCCAAAACTCCTTCGCGATAAATAACTCGGCGAGAGGTGACAACAAAAAATGTGAAATACCATTTCAAACCAACGAAGCAGACAGCGCCGATCGAGCCAACCAAAGCCACAATCAAAACTCGAGTTACACCAATTTTCAGTGATGCGTTTCCAATTTGGTTGACCTTTGTTGAGGCAATCCCCAGCAAAATTGACAGAAACGCCGGTTTCAGGAACACAACCCAATGCGGGTGCAAATCAAGATGCACCAACTCACCTGGATTCAATAGTTTGCGCGGATAACCCATGCGGAGAGTTTACAGAGATACAACTACCGCCTAGCGTTGGGACGTGGACGCCGAAGAGCTACTGAGGGCAATGGACTCAGACCAACGCGCCGCAATCACATGCCCAGAAACAGCAACGGTAATTCATGCGGGTGCAGGATCCGGAAAAACTCGCGTTCTAACTCATCGCATTGCATATCGCATTGCTACTGGTACTGCGAACGCCGATCGCATCTTGGCAATTACATTTACTCGTGAAGCGGCAGCCGAAATGCGTCGACGACTACTGCATCTTGGTGTCGCGCGTGATTTGCAATCTGTAACAGTTGGCACATTTCATGCGATCGCGCTCGCACTTTTGCGCCAGCGACTTTCTGATCTGCACAAACCGATGCCGGCGATAATTAATAACCGTCAACAACTGCTCCTAGCTGCAATTGGTGACCATCCATTAGCG
>CAMAWU010000127.1 GCA_945862025.1 Ferrithrix thermotolerans DSM 19514
CCAGTGTGAAGTTTTGCCATGCGTGTTGCGTACTCTGCGGCCTCAGCGCCACCATTAGTGAAAAAAACCATGTTCAAATCGCCTGGGGCAAGTTCGGCAATCAATCGAGCGGCTTCGCTACGTGAAGCATTTGCAAATGGTGGGGCAACTGTACAAAGTTTGCCGGCTTGTTCTTGAATTGCTGCAACCAATTTTGGATGTTGATGGCCAATATTTAAATTAACTAATTGACTTGAGAAGTCGAGATACTTTTTGCCGGTTGAATCCCAGAAATATGAACCCTCGCCACCTGTAATTTCGGTTGGGTTGAGAGTTCCTTGTGCTGACCACGAATGAAACACGTGAGCACGATCATCTAAGTAGGCCTGAGTCTTGGTTGCTTCAATTGTCATCTCCTCAGCCTAATTCGTGAAGTTGTACAAAAAGTTAATTGAAATTCAAAAAAGCCACACTCCCGAAACATTTCATGAACTTTTTTGAAACATTGAACTTCTAGATTGTGGCCAGTCACAGCGTCGTGAACTAGTTAGCAAGTTTTCGGCTAACTAGCCCATCAGTAAAAACCAGATCTAAAACAGATCAAAATGACGAAAAGAGGAATAATGAATTCGGACGTAACAGTTCTAGGAGCACAAATTTCGCTGCTTTGGATAGTGATTGGTGCCGCGCTAGTCGTGTTCATGCAAGCAGGTTTTGCATTAGTTGAAACCGGCCTGTGTCGGGCGAAACATGCTGCTCATGTTGTCAGCACAAACTTCGCCGTGTTTGGCTTAGGTTTCGTAGGTTTTTTTCTAATTGGTTTCCCACTCGCATTTG
Organism: Ferrithrix thermotolerans DSM 19514; assembly: GCA_945862025.1. GTDB lineage: Bacteria > Actinomycetota > Acidimicrobiia > Acidimicrobiales > Ilumatobacteraceae > BACL27. The sequence goes on from CAMAWU010000127.1 coordinate 817, forward strand.
GCGGCTTCAGTTACTCAGCATTTGGGCTCGACGCACCTATGGGCGAAGCACTCATCGGCTCGGGAAACTGGGTTTTTGCTTGGGGTGGTGGCTGGGCGCTCTCAGGCGGCAACATCACACCAGCGCTACTCGGATTCTTTTTATATATGGCTGCATTTATGGATACGACGGCAACGATTCCAACTGGCTCAATGGCTGAGCGTTGGAAGTGGGGAAGTTTTGTTATCTGGGGATTATTCTGCGGCGGGATTTATTATCCGATAATCGCTGCATGGACTTGGGGCGGTGGCTGGTTAGCAAAAACTTGGGCGACGATGTCGCTTGGTGCCGGCTACGTCGACTTCGCAGGCTCAGGAGTCGTGCACATGGTTGGTGGTGTTGCGTCACTCGCAGGCGCAATTGTTCTTGGTCCGCGTATTGGAAAGTACGACAAAAAAGGAAACGCGATCACGATTGCGGGTCACGATATTCCAATGGCGATGCTCGGAACATTTATTTTGCTATTCGGTTGGTTCGGATTTAATGCCGCGTCGACTTTTTCGGCAACAGATGTGCAGTTTGCAACAGTTGCGACGAATACGGCAATCGCCGGTGCATTCGGCGCAGTTACTTCAATGTTTTGGATCACGCGCCGCACCGGCAAGCCTGATCCTTCAATGATGATCAATGGAATGCTCGCTGGACTTGTGGCGATCACTGCAGCATGCGCATTTGTTGCACCGTGGGCCGCAGCCGTAATTGGTGTCATTGCGGCGATACTCGTTATTGAGTCATCGTTTTTTGTTGAGAGAAAACTTCGTACTGATGACCCAGTTGGTGCAATCAGTGTGCATGGTGTGTGCGGATTGTTTGGCGTTTTAGCAGTTGGAATTTTCGCCAACGGATCATATGGTGCCGCTTGGAACGGCTCAGAGTCGACCGGTGTTGCAGGAATAATCAAAGGTGACTGGGGTCAGCTCGGAGCGCAGGCGCTTGGTGGACTAACTATTTTTGTCGTCAACTTTGCACTGTCATTTAGTTTCTTTAAGATTCAGAATCGTTTGACGAAAGGTGGCATACGGTCAACGTCGGCAGACGAACTTGCTGGTCTCGATGTTGAGATGGGTGTCAATGCTTACCCAGAATTTGAACTGATTAAATCTAAAAACTAATCGGCAATGTTTATATGTTTGGTTCCCGCCATTACGAGGCAAGATATCGGTTATCACCTTTTCTGTTAGCCTCGTATTTCAATGGCGGGAACTAAACATCTTGCAATACTTGTAAGCGCCAACGGCTACGGCCATATCCGTCGCCAAATCTTGATCGCTACAGAATTGTTGAAACATAACTCAAATCTTCGAGTTAGTTTTGCCATCACAGACGCGCAGCACAGAAGGTTTAAAGTTGAAATAGAAAACCTTGGTGCTCGTGCAGAAGCAGTCGTGGGTATTACAGAAGACAGTGTTCGTTGGCGTCATGATGCCGCCAGTTATACCGACGTAAATCTAAATGGCTGGGAGTCAGAATTAAAGGGCACGCCGACATTAATTAATGCTGATTTTGTGATGAGTGACAATCTTGTAGGTGTGCTTGAAACCAGACCAGATACCGTTTTGAGTGGATCATTTCTTTGGCATGAAGTGATCTCTGCACATGCAATCAGCAATACTGCATGTCGCAAGTTTGTTGAAAGAGAAATCAATCTGCTACAAACTCACACTCCAAGAATGATTTGTAATGCAGATTTAGCAACTCCAGCTGTTCTTTCGCTGACAAATCCGGTTCTGATGCCATGGATGGTTGAAGAACTCTCGGAGTCGCAGTTGGCGACTCAGGTTTTGCAAGGTGGTAGCCAGCGATCAGCGATTTTGGTGCATGGCGGTGGGACTCGAACCTTAGATACCCGCGTTCGAGCAATTGCTGAACTGCTACGAGTAAATGGACATGTCGTATATACGGATCTCGAAGACGACTCAATGTGTTTTGACTATCAAGATTCGACTTGGCAAAAACTTGGCGTCGTAATTTGTCGGCCAGGAGTCGGTACCGCCACTGAATGTGTAAAGTGGCGCATCCCAATAGTTCTAATTCACGATCAGACTAATGTTGAAGCAGAATTTGTAGCTGCTCGACTTAAAAAACTTGAACTCGCACACGACTGCGAGTTTGACAGTAACGAAAGCGAGACGATAAATCTTGTTGCGAAATTATTGTCAGTCAACAAAAATAATTCATTTCTAAAACCATTTGCTTCACTCAAAAAGACAGGAATTAACGACGCTGCAAACTTTCTTGTTGACCACTGGAATCTGACCGGAAAGCCGAAGTGAAAGTACTTGGTCTAATTCCTGCGG
>CAMAWU010000128.1 GCA_945862025.1 Ferrithrix thermotolerans DSM 19514
TCAACATCAATTATCAGCGCGGGCGTAGCTAGTTCGACAGTTTTACGCGGGTTCATATTTGTGCCGACGGCGAGACTCGAACTCGCACTGGCGGCGTCCTAAGCGCCGTGCCTCTGCCATTGGGCTACGTCGGCCTTGCGCAGTAAGAGTAGTGGTTCTAGAGCATTCTTTGACATAATGTAAACCTTGACTTCAACAAATACAGCCTCTCATGGATCTAGCAGTGTTTTAGACGCGTCGGCAATGGCAGGCCAACTTGGCCTGGCCGACACGATTGTTGACCAGCAAGCCCTAGACAACAGCGTTGCGCTTTGTGTCAAAAATAATGTTTTGTTGCCAACATTTGCCCAACTTGCAAACCCTTCGCTGATTGACGCAAATTATGCAAAGGGTGTCGACAAGAACGCACCCGATGCGCGCAATTTATTTCGTGTGCATTGGTATAACAACATGCAAGGCGATCGCGTTGATGTTCCGGACCATGTTGTCCTACCAACTTCATTGACTGGTATCGAGAGTCCGATCATTGTTATGTTCGGTGACCGGTTTCCGATGATTACGGCACACAAAGTTTTGGCTGCGTATTCTTGCTTGGCGCCGCGTGTTATTACCGGTCAGTTTGATCCAAGTCGACATCGTGCAGTTTGGCCATCGACGGGCAACTATGCACGAGGCGGAGTAGCGATAAGCCGAATTATGGGCTCGCGCGGTGTCGCAGTGTTGCCTGCCGGTATGTCGCAAGAGCGTTTTGACTGGCTAGATAAATGGGTGAGTGACCCGAGTGATGTTATTCGCACGCCAGGCACTGAAAGCAACGTCAAAGAAATTTATGACGCCTGCAACGAGATGGAAAAAGACCCGAAAAATTTCATCTTCAATCAGTTTTGTGAATTTGGAAATTATTCGGGGCACTACGAAGTGACCGGTCGCGCGTTGTCAAGCGTGTTCGAACATGTCAACAAACAACGCAACGGCAAATTACGACTCGTCGCGTTTACTTCGGCGACTGGTTCGGCGGGCACGATAGGTGCAGGCGACAGACTTAAAGATGACTACGGCACAAAAATTGTCGCTGTCGAAGCACTTGAGTGCCCGACGATGCTAGAAAACGGTTTTGGCGAGCACAACATTCAAGGTATTGGTGACAAACATATTCCATTGATTCATAACGTGATGAACACTGACGTTGTAGTCGGTGTTTCAGATCGGGCAACTGATGAACTTGACGTGATGTTTAACACTGACGCTGGTTGTAAATATCTGGCTGAGCGCAAAGGTGTGCCAGTTGAAATTGTTGAGACTCTCAAGCATTTTGGTTTCTCGGCGATTTGCAATGTGATTGCAGCAATTAAAACTGCAAAACTTCTTGGACTTGGTGCAAACGATGCTCTAATCACGATCGCCACTGACGGCGCAGACCTGTATCCAAGTGAGAGAGTCAAAACTTTGGCTCGTCGTTTCCAAAACTCGTTTAGCGAAATTGACGCCGCTGAAGTATTTGCCGAACACCTTGCAACTGTCGGTACGGACGCGATGATTGATTGCACCGAACGTGACAGGACACGAATTTTTAATCTTGGCTATTACACATGGGTCGAGCAACAAGGCACGCCGCTAGCAGTGTTTGAAGCTCGTCGTTCGCAGTCGTTTTGGCGTGACTTACGCAAGTACCTTCCCGTCTGGGACGAACTCATCGGCGAGTTCAACCGTCGGGTTGTTGCCGCAAAATAAATCAAATGCAAGACACCCCGGTCGTTACTGGCTGGCGTTGCTCGGTGTGTGGCACAAAAGTTTCGATCAATGAAATCTTCTCTTGGCGTTGCCCAAATTCGACTAGTTCTGACCGACATCATGTGCTTGAACTTGAGAATTCGATAGCGCCACTTCGCAGCAATGGAGACGCGAATCCGTATATCGCATTTCAGAGATACTTGGCATGGGATGCGTTTGCTGCAACGCTCGGTCTTGACTTTGCGGCAAGAACCAAAATTGTTCGCGATCTTGATCAGGCCGTGGCAAAAGTTGCTGGTGTTGGTTTTCGTACGACGCCGTTCGCACGCAACGACGCGCTTTCTGATGCACTTGGGTTCAACGATCTTGGCGGCGCGTGGATCAAAGATGAAACCCATAATGTCGCAGGCTCACAAAAAGCCAGACATCTATTCACTGAGTTGTTGCATCTCGTTACTGTCGAACTTGTCGGTCGCGCACCGTGGAAGTCGCCGGCACAACGGCCCTCGTTGGCCATCGCCTCTTGCGGTAACGCAGCGATTGCGGCCAGCACTCTCGCGCGTGCAATCAATTGGCCAATTCAAGTTTTCGTACCAGAACATGCCGACGCCGCAACGCTGAAAATTTTAGATTCTCTGCAGGCAAATGTGATTCGTTGCCCGAGACTTGTAACCGATCAACCAGGTGATCCGTGCGTGTTTAGATTTCGCGAAGCCATTGAGCAAGGTTGTATTCCATTTGGAGTTCAAGGTCCAGAAAATGCGTGGTGTCTTGATGGTGGTCGGACAATCGGTTTTGAAATGGCGGTCGTCGCCGAAGAATTATCTGGTTCTTTGATTAGCCGAATGTTTGTGCAAGCAGGTGGGGGCGCATTCGTGGCATGTGCGGCAAGTGGATTTTTTGCAGGTGCAACCAAACCAAAAATTCATGCAGTGCAAACAGAGGGATGTGCGCCGCTCGCGCGCGCTTTTGAAATCGCCAACACGACTGGTGGCGCGCGCAATGCCGGTTCGCGTTGGTCGCAGTGCATGTGGCCGTGGGAGACGATGCCTGTTTCTTTGGCCGATGGAATTCTCGACGACGAGACATACGACTGGATCGGCGCATGCAATGCAATGGCCGACAGCGGCGGTTATCCGGTTGTTGCAACTGAACAACAAATTCACGAAAGTTATGCGCTTGCCCATCGTGTGACAAATATTGATGTCAGTCCGACTGGCAGTGCTGGTCTCGCAGGTCTTTTGGCAATACGCCACGAGATTGCCGATGACGAGCGTGTGATTGTGATTTTCAGCGGCGTCCGTCGGCAATAGTTCGT